>JBOGZB010000051.1:0-6325 GCA_050697175.1 Solirubrobacterales bacterium
GGACCTGGCCGCGGACCGACGCGATCATGCGACCGGCGCCTCCCGGTCGGCCGGTCGAAGCGCCTCGGCCGAGGCGGCGTAGCCCGAATGGCAGATCGCAACCGCCAGCGCATCGGCGGTGTGGTCGGACCGCGGCTTCGAGATCCCGAGCAGCGTGCCGACCATCCTCTGGACCTGGTCCTTGGTCGCCGCGCCGCTGCCGCAGACGGCAAGCTTGACGGTCTGAGGCGTGTAGTCGAAGCACGGCAGGCCGGCCTGGGCGGCAGCCAGCAGGGCGACCCCCCTGGCCTGGCCCACCGCGATCGCCGAGCGGACGTTTCGGCCGAAGTAGACGCCCTCGAGCGCCACCGCAACCGGCTCATGCCTCGCGAGGAGGCTCACCAACGCCTCGTGGATCTCGGCGAGGCGGTTCTCGGTCGGATCGCCCGCCGGCGCCTCTATCACCCCACCGTCGACTGCGCCCATGCGGGGCCCGTCGACGCTCACGACTCCGAATCCCGTGCTCGCGACGCCGGGGTCGATGCCCAAAACCACCATCACCCCTAGAGATTCTGGCCCGGCCCCCGGATGCCTCCCAAGTGGAAACACTCCGGCGGCTGCTCGCCTTCGGCTCCGCTGCCGCCGGGATAGGGTCCGTTACCGACCGGCAGGACGTAGCCGCACGACCCGGGACTGCTTCCCTAGCCCGGGCGATCCACCCTGTTACTCGCGGTGAGCTGGTTCAGGTGAGGGCTTGTTCCAGGAGCCCGGCGGGGAGGTCGAAGTTGGCGTGGACGGCTTCGACGTCGTCGTGCTCGTCGAGGTCGTTCATCAGTCGAAGCAGGCTCGCGCCGTCGGTGGCGTCGACCGCGACGAGGGTCTTCGGCTCCATCGTCAGGTCGGCAGACTCGATCTCGACCGCGGCGTCCTCGAGCGCTTCGCGAACCGCCGCCAGGTCCTCGGTCGCGGAGACCACCTTCAACGAGTCGCCGTCGACGCGGACGTCCTGGGCGCCGGCGTCGATCGCGACGATCAGGTCGTCCTCGGAGTACCGCTCGGCGTCCACCAGGACAACGCCGCGCTTGTCGAAGACCCAGGCGACCGACCCGGGCTCGCCCAGTCCGCCACCCTGCCTGTCGAACGCGTGGCGGATCTCGGCGCTGGTCCGGTTACGGTTGTCGGTCAGGGCCTCGACGAGGATCGCGACCCCCCCGGCCCCGTACCCCTCGTAGACGACCCGCGCGATCGCATCGTCGGCGCCCGCGCCTCCGGCTCCCCGGTCGATCGCCCGCTGGATGCTGTCCTTGGGCATCGAGTAGTCCCGGGCCTTCTGGATCGCGGCCGCGAGCGTGAAGTTGGCCTCCGCGTCTCCCCCGCCCTCTCGCGCGGCGACGGCGATCGCCCGGGCGAGCTTCGTGAAGAGCTGGCCGCGGCGCGCGTCGCTGGCGGCCTTCTTGTGCTTGATCGAGGCCCACTTCGAGTGACCGGACACGAGCCCAATACTAGGAACCCGGCGGCCCGACGGGCATCCGCCTCACGAGCATGCGAAGGCGACCGGGCGTCCTGCCCGGCCGCCTTTGGCATCGGCATCCCATTGATCGGTCCGACACCAAGTCCCTGGCACAAGCCGTGTGTGGGGCATCGCCCGCCGCGACGCCACTGACTCACAAACAGCGCCGGGGCTCGAAAGTTGCGGAGCGCCCGGGAGCTGCTCAGACGACGAAGCGGCCGCCGTCCTGAAACGACTCGCCGTCCACTTCGATCCGGCCCCCGTTGCGCAGGTCGCAAACCAGGTCGGTGTGCACCGCGCTCTCGTTCTCGCCCCCACACTCCGGGTAGCACGCGCCGACGGCCATGTGCACCGTGCCGCCGATCTTCTCGTCGAGCAGGACGTCGCGAGTGCCCCGGTCGATGGCGTAGTTCGTCCCGATCCCGAGCTCGCCGAGCCGGCGGGCGCCCTCGTCGGTGTCGAGGAGGCTGATCAGGTACTCCTCCCCGCGCTCGGCGGTCGCGTCTACGACCTTCCCGGATTCGAACCGAAGGCGAACGCCGGCGACCTCACGACCCCCGACCATCGCGGGCAGGTGGAAGGAGACCTCGCCCTCCACGGAGTCCTCGACCGGCGCGGTGAAGAACTCCCCGTCGGGCATGTTCCGCTTCCCGTCGGCGGCGATGAACCTTCGCCCCGAGATTCCGAGGCGGATGTCGGTGCCGGGGGCGGTCACGTGGACCTCCTCGTGGCCCTCGATCCACCCGGCGAGCCGCGTGCACTCCTCGGACGCGCGCGCCCACGCCCCCACCGAGTCGTGGTCGTCGGCCAGGCAGGCGCTGAAGTAGAAGTCCTCGAACCTCGCCAGACTCATCTCGGCGTCCGCCGCGTAGGCCTCGGTCGGGAACAGCGTGTAGACCCATCGGTGATCGCCGTCGGCCGAGCGGCGCATCATGACCTCCATCAGCCGCCTGCTCGCTGCGCGCCGCTTGGTCTGCCGCTCCGGATCGACGCCAGACAGCTCCCGGGTGTTGGTGTCCGCGCCGATCGCGATCCGGCAGACCGCCTCCTCGGCGACCCACTCGGCGACCGGCGAGACCCACTCGAGCTGGGCGTCGGACGCGTGCTCGTAGAAGGCCGGCAGCTGGCCCTGGAGGGACATCGAGACGATCGGCAGCCCGCCCGCCTTCAGAACCTCCTCGTAGACCGCGGCGATCAGGGGCTCGCCCGCAGTCGAGCCCTCGATGACGCAGGTCTCGCCCTCCTTGACCTCGGTCGAGTAGCGGACCAGTATCCGAGCCAGGCTCTCGACACGAGGATCCCTCATGGGCGCACCACGCTCCCGACCTCGCCGTTCGCCCGCCTCCCGGCCGTGGCCATCGCCATCAGGAGGGCGTGAACCCGGGAATCGTCGGTTAGCTCAGGGTGGAAGGCGCAGAGCAGGACATCGCCGTCGCGAACGGCGACCGGGTGGCCGTCGACGGCGGCCAGCACCTCGACCCCCGAGCCGTGGCTCTCGATGCGGGGCGCCCGGATGAACACCGCCCGGATCGGGTCCGGCCCGATGCCGTCCATCTGGAGCTCCACTTCGAAGCTCGCGATCTGGCGGCCGAAGGCGTTCCGCTTCGCAACCGCGTCGACCAGTCCGAGGTGGTCGCGGTCGCAGACGATCATCCCGGCGCAGGTGCCCATGAGCGGCCGCCCGCCCTCGACGTGCGCACGGATCGGGTCGGCGAGCCCGTCACGCTCGATCGCCCTGCTGATCGTCGTGCTCTCGCCGCCTGGGATCACCAGGCCGTCTAGGTCGAGCAGCTCCTCGCCAGTCCGGACCTCGATCGTCAGCGCTCCGAGCGAGCCGAGCACCCTGGCGTGCGCGGCGAAGTCACCCTGGCTTGCGAGCACTCCGATCCGAAGGGGCGGTTCGCCCTCGGCCTCGATCCAACCGGAGCCGCGCTCGCTCACGGGGTGCTGAGAAGCGGGGCGGACACCTAGATCCCGCGCTGCTGGAGAAGCTCGCCTTCGGCCGCGAGCTTCGCGATGTCGTCGCCCCTCATCGGCTCGCCGAGCTCGCTCGAGGCGGCCGCAACACGCTCAGCGTCCCGGAAGTGGGTCGTGGCCTCGACGATCGCGCGGCCGCGCCGGTCAGGGTCGTCGGACTTGAAGATCCCCGAGCCGACGAAGTTACCCTCGGCTCCGAGTTGCATGACCAGCGCCGCGTCGGCAGGCGTCGCGATTCCCCCGGCACAGAACAGCGGAACGGGGAGCCAGCCACTCTCCGCGACCTCGGCGACCAACTCGAGCGGAGCGCCGAGCTGCTTGGCCTCCCCTGCGAGCTGCTCGGAGCCCAGCGTGCCCAGGCGCCTGATGCCGTCCACGATGCCTCGGAGGTGGCGCACCGCCTCGACGATGTTGCCGGTCCCGGCCTCGCCTTTGGAGCGGATCATCGCCGCGCCCTCTCCGATCCGGCGCAGCGCCTCTCCGAGGTTCGTCGCTCCGCAGACGAACGGGACCTGAAAAGCGTGCTTGTCGATGTGGTGGGCCTCGTCGGCGGGCGTCAGCACCTCGGACTCGTCGATGTAGTCGACCTGGAGCGACTCGAGCACCTGAGCCTCGGCGAAATGGCCGATCCGAGCCTTGGCCATGACGGGAATCGTCACCGACTCCTGGATCTCCTTGATCACCCGCGGGCTGGCCATCCTCGCGACCCCTCCGTCGGCCCGGATGTCGGCGGGCACCCGCTCGAGCGCCATCACCGCCACGGCGCCCGCCTCCTCGGCGATCCGCGCCTGGTCGGCGGTCGTGACGTCCATGATCACGCCACCCTTCAGCATCTCGGCGAGCCCACGCTTGACCCGGAATGTCGCCCTCTCGGCCATTCCCCCAATATAAGCGGACCGGGCGCCGGGACCGTCCGCTGTGCGGATGCCCGACGTAAAAAAGGGCAAGTAGGGGACGGTCCCCCTGGCCATTCTTTGAGCGCTTTGGTAGTCCCAGGGCTACCAAAGGCATCAGAGAGCTCTCGGTGGCACCCGTTTGAGCTAGCGACGAAGTCGCGGGTCAAGCGCCTACGGCCTGCCGCCCCGTAACGCGCCCGAACCCGCCGGGAACGTAGCCGAAGGCGAGGCTCCCGGCGGATTTACTTCAGCTTGAAGGCGCGGATGCGGTCCTTGTACGCGCCCTTGTCTCGGGCGTAGACGCCGTAGGCGAGCGCCTGGACGATCGCCAGGAGGGCCGCGTTGGAGCGCGTGAAGGAAGGGCTGTTCGACGAGTAGTAGAGGGTCAGCTCCGCGTGCTCTGCGACCTCCGACAGCGTCGCGTCGCTGATCGAGAGCGTGTGCGCGCGGCGGTGGCGGGCAAGCTTCATGGCGCGGACGACGAGCGGATGCGCACGACCGGCTGAGAAGGCGATGACCAGCGTGTCCTCGTTGACCCGGCTGAGGCGGGTGATCGAATCCTGCCGCGGGCTCGCGATCACCTCGGCGCGGATGTCGAGCAGCGCCAGGAGGTGGCGAAGGTAGCTCGCGAAGAAGGCCATCTGGTCAACGCCCAGGATCATTACCCGCTGCGCCGAGGCGAGAGCCGAGACGCACGCCTCGACCTGCTCGCGCGTCAGGCTGCGCGCGGTGTCCTCGACGTTCGCGTGCTCCGCGGCGAGCGATGCCTCGAACTCCGAGTGGTCGAAGTCGAAGAGCTGCCCCGGGCCGTCCTGCTCGGCGACGCGGTTCCGATACTCCTCGATCGCCGCCTGCTGCAACTCGGGATAGCCCTCGAAGCCGAGTGCCTGCGAGAAGCGGACCACGGTGGAGGAAGAGGTGCTGGCGCGACGGGCCAGCTCCTCGGCGGTCTGGAACGCCGCCTCGTCGAGGTGATCGACGATGTAGCGGGCGACGTCCTTCTGCGAGCGCGAGAAATCCTCGAAGCGCTCGGTGATGAACCCCGAGAGGGTCTTGCCGTGGGGGCGCGGCTGGCGACCGTTTGCACGGGATCGCGTCGGGGCTGAGGCGCGTCCGCCCGAGGATGCCGGAGGAGACTTGGTGGCGGTCTTGGTCACGGCGGCATGTTTCGCCCCGCCCGGGGTTTTCCCTGCTAGCGCTCGTCCACGGCGCCTCGATGTGGTTGGATCGTCGGGTGAACGCCGAGCGGATCCTGCGGGTGACGAATCGCAACATGGCCGTCTTCGACCTGTTGCTCGGGTCGGCGGCGCTCTTCGCGCCGACCGCCACCCTGCGCGCCCTCGGCCACGGGCGGCCCTCGGCCGACGCCGAGCACCTGTTCCGCCGTTGCGGTCCGATCTGGCTCACCTTCGCGGCCGCGCACGCAACGGCGGCCCGACGCGACGACCCCCGCGACTGGTGGGCGCTGGCCTGGCTTCGCGGCACCGAGGTCGCCACCGACGTCGTGTGGTCGCGCTCGCCCGCGTTCGAGCGCTCCGGCGCCCGCGAGGGGCTCTGGCTCGCGGGCGCCGCGAACCTGGCGATGGCGCTCGGCTTCGGGTGGCTGGCTAAGGGCCGCTAGGCGCGGTCCCGGGACTGCTGCAGTCCTTGAACCCGACCGCCCTCGCGAGCCGGAGCCGAGCGACTTGGCCGCTGCCCATCCTCGCGCGGGCCACCGCGAAGCCGCCCGGATCGTTGCGCCGCGCGGCCTCGAGCTCCTGCTTGAGGATCGCCAGGCCCCGATCGCGGGCGCGAAGGTAGCTGTCGAGCGACGCTCTGACCTCGTTCGGGGCGCTCAAGGCTCGGATCTGGGCGATCTCGTCGCTGGTGATCGCGATCAACCTCGTGGTCAGGTCGGCCGCGGCCGTCGACGTCGTCGGGGGCGCCTGGCGCACCTGGCCGAACTTCTGGACCGCAGCACGGC
>JBOGZB010000052.1:0-3988 GCA_050697175.1 Solirubrobacterales bacterium
GCCAGGTGGTGGACCCGGACGACATCGCAGCCGAGATCGAGGCGCTGGATGCCGACGAGGCGATCGCCTGGGCGATCGACAACTTCCACCCCCGGCTTCGATTCGCGGTGTCGTTCCAGAAGACGAGCTCCGTGGTGGTCGACATCGCCCACGGCATCCAGCCGGCGGCGAGCTTCTTCTACCTCGACACCGAGCTCCTCTTCCCTGAGACCTATGAGACGCGCGACGCGCTCGCGAGCCGCTACGGGATCGAGTTCGACCGCTACGCCGGCATCTCGCTTGGCGAGCAGGCCGAGCGCCATGGCGCTAACCTCTGGCGCCGCGATCCGGACGCCTGCTGCGGAATCCGCAAGGTGGAGGCGATGCGCGAGGCGCTGGACGGCGCCGAGTGCTGGGTCTCTGGAATCCGCAGGATCGACTCCGAGACTCGGGCACGAGCACCGAAGGTCGGGTGGGACAAGCGGTTTGGGCTCTGGAAGCTGAATCCGCTGGCGGACTGGGACGACAAACGAGTGTGGAACCACATCAAGGAGCACCACGTGCCGTACAACCCACTTCATGACCAGGGCTATCCGTCGATCGGATGTATGCCCTGCACCTCCAAGCCCGGTGAGGGCGAGGACGCCCGCTCCGGCCGATGGGCCGGCACCAACCGATCCGAGTGCGGAATAAATGGGTAGCTCCGATACGGCCCTGGCGCTGACGCTCACCGCGCGCCAGGCCTCGGACGTCGAGCTGCTCTCAAACGGCGGCTTCGCCCCGCTCGAGGGGTTCATGGGCTCGGGCGACTGGCGCTCGGTCTGCGAGAGCATGCGGCTCGAGAACGGCCAGATCTGGCCGATCCCGATCACGCTCGCCACCGACCTCGAGGTGGCGGTCGGCGACGTCGTCGAGCTCAGCGCGCCGAACGGCAAGCTTCTCGGCCGCCTCAGCGTCGGCGAGATCTTCGACCGCGACGTCGACTTCGAGGCCGAGCAGGTCTACCGGACCACCGACGACGAGCATCCGGGGGTCGCCGCGATCCGCCGCGAGGGCTCGCGGTGCATCGCCGGCCCGATCGAGTCGGTCGCGCTTCCCGACCACCAGGAGGCGTTCATCGAGCGCTACCTGAGCCCGGAGGAGTCGAAGAAGGCGTTCGCCGACCGCGGCTGGAAGCGGATCGTCGCCTTCCAGACCCGCAATCCGATCCACCGCGCCCACGAGTACCTGACCAAGGCGGCGCTCGAGGTCTCGGACGGGCTCTTCCTCCACCCCCTGGTCGGCGAGACCAAGGAGGGCGACATCCCGGCCGACGTGCGGATGCGCTGCTACGAGGTCCTGATGGACAAGTACTACGCGCCCGACCGGGTGATCCTCGGCGTCAACCCGGCCAAGATGCACTACGCCGGTCCCCGCGAGGCGGTGCTTCACGCGATCATCCGCCGAAACTACGGCTGCACCCACTTCATCGTCGGGCGCGATCACGCCGGCGTCGGCGACTACTACGGCACCTACGACGCGCAGCGGATCTTCGACGACATCGACGTCGGCGAGCTGGGGATCGAGCCGCTGTTCTTCGAGCACACCTACTGGTGCAACGAGTGCGAGGGCATGGCCTCCGACAAGACATGCCCCCACCCGGCCGAGTCACATCTGTTCCTGTCCGGGACGAAGGTGCGGGAGATGCTCTCCCGCGGCGAGATCCCGCCACGCGAGTTCACAAGGGAAGAGGTTGCGGACATCCTGATCGACGCATACAGAAAGGAGTCGGCGACCGATGGCGGCTGACGAGGGTTTCTGCCTGTGGTTCACGGGTCTCTCCGGATCCGGCAAGACGACGATCACGAACGTGCTCGTCAAGGAGCTGCGCGCCCGCAACACCAAGCTCGAGGTTCTCGACGGCGACATCGTTCGCCAGAACCTCTCGAAGGGGCTCGGATTCTCCAAGGAGGACCGCGACACCAACATCCGGCGGGTGGCGTTCGTCGCCGACCTGCTGTCGCGAAACGGCGTTCCGGTGATCACCGCCGCGATCTCGCCTTATCGCGAGCTCCGCGACGAGGCCCGGACGAAGATGGACGGCCGGTTCATCGAGGCCTACGTGAAGGCGTCGGTCGAGGAGTGCGAGCGACGTGACGTGAAGGGCCTCTACGCGAAGGCCAGGTCCGGCGAGATCAAGGAGTTCACCGGGGTGTCCGATCCCTACGAGGCTCCCGAGAGCGCCGAGCTGGTGATCGACACCGAGGCCCAGAGCCCCGAGGAGTCGGCGCAGCAGATCCTCGTCTACCTCGAGGGCGAGGGCCTGATCCCGTCCGCGGCCTAGCGCGGCCTGGCCGGCACCTGCGGCTCGCCGAGTCCGTAGGTGTCGTAGGCGAGAAAGCGGGCGAAGGTCTTGTGGGTCGGGCCGTGGAAGTCCGACGAGGCGGTCGGAGCCAGGTCGAGCTCCTCACAGAGCTCGAGGCAGTGCGCGGTCTGCTCGCGGGTGTGAGAGGGGTAGAACGTCTCGATCCCCTCGAGGCCGGCGTCGCTACGAAGGCTCGAGACGAGATCTCGGACCTGCTCGGGCTCGGAGACGTCCCAGTAGGGGTGGGCGACGACCGCGGCGCCACCCGCATCGTGGATCAGCTCGACGGCCTGCTCGGCGCTCGGCCAGCTGCGAGCCACGAACGCCTTCGCGCCGGGCACCAGGTACTCCTCGAAGAACGGGCCGAGGTCGGGACCGGCTCCGGCGGCCCGCGCGATGTGCGGGCGGCCGATCGAGTCGGCGGCGCCCGCCTCGGCGAGGGCCCCCTCGAACGTGACCTCGACGCCGAGCGCGTTCAGCCGCTCGATGATCTGCCTGGCGCGGCTGACCCGCTCGGCCTGGGCGCGCTCGCAGGCGGGCTCGATCCGGTCCAGGTCCACCCAGTAGCCGAGCACGTGGAGGTCGTCCGAGTACCTGTGGACGCAGGACATCTCGACCGCCGGCACGCACTCGATGCCGGCCCCGGCCGCCTCGGCCACCGCGGCCTCGACTCCTGCGACGGCGTCGTGATCGGTCAGCGACATCACGGTGACACCGGCTTCGGCCGCCGCCGTGGCGACCCGTGGCGGCTCGAGCTGCCCATCCGATACGGTCGAGTGCGATTGGAGATCGATCATCGAGCGGGCCATTGTCGCGAAAACCGGGGAATCGAGAGAGCCAGATGAGAATCACCGCCAAAGCCGATTACGCAGTCCGCGCCGCCGCGGAGCTCGCGGCGTCGCCGGACGGCAAGCCGGTCAAGGGCGAGTATCTCTCCGAGTCGCAGGAGATCCCGCTCCAGTTCCTCGAACACATCCTGCTGGAGCTCAAGCACGCCCGGCTGGTGCGCGCCAAGCGTGGCGCGCGCGGCGGCTACTGGCTCGCCCGGCCGGCCGAGGACATCACCCTCGCCGACGTGATTCGCGCCGTCGAGGGGCCGCTGGCCAACATCCAGGATGCGGCCCCCGAGGCGACTCACTACCCCGGCCCCGCCGAGCACCTGCGCGACGTCTGGGTCGCCGTGCGCGCCAACCTCCGCGCCGTGCTCGAGAACGTGACGCTCGCCGACCTCACCTCGGGCAAGCTGCCCCGCGGCGTCAAGCGGTTGATCGCCGATCGGGACGCCTGGGAAGTTCGCTGACCAGGATCGACTTCGCTACGATCCGCGACGCGTTAGGTACTAATCCGGTCAACAAAGACCGGAACGGCACCATCGGGCCGAGGGCCCACCCACCCCCAGGCTATGGACCCGATAATCGTCGTATTCGGCTTCGGCATCGGCCTGCTGATCGGAATGACCGGCATGGGCGGCGGATCGCTGATGACGCCGCTGTTGATCCTGGTTTTCGGGATCCAGCCGGTGACCGCGGTGGGCACCGACATCTTCTACGGCGCGGTCACCAAGACCGCCGGGGCGTGGCGGCACCTGAAGCACGGGACCGTCCACAAGGGGATCGCCATGTGGTTGGCGGTCGGCAGCGTCCCGATGGCCGTCGCGGGCGTCTG
>JBOGZB010000053.1:0-3728 GCA_050697175.1 Solirubrobacterales bacterium
CGTCCTCGGCCACCTGGCGAGCCTACGGACGAGCGCTCAGACCCTGGTCGGGTTCGCCGCCGAGCATGGAGGCGACGCCTCCGGGCGCGCCCGAGAGAAGCTCGCCCGAAAGCGGGTCGACCTGATCGTCATGAACGACGTCTCGCGCTCGGACATCGGCTTCGACTCCGAGCTCAACGAGGTCGTGATCGTCGCTCCCGACGACGAGGTGCGGGTTCCGCTCTCCCCGAAGCCCGACGTGGCGGAGGCGATCCTCGACCGAATCGAGCGTCTGCGCGCCGCCGCGCCGCTGCCCTACGGCGGATAGTCCGCCGGGCGAGGCGCAACGCCCGCCCTACACTTGACTGGGTGCCCGACCAGGCGGCAGAGTCCCTTTACGAGCTGTACCGGCGCGGCGTTTCGCTGCTCGAGTCGGGCGACTTCGCGCCGGCGACGGTCCCGCTCTCCAAGGCGGCCCGCATGGCGCCGGAGAAGAGCTCGATTCGCGAGGCCCTGGGACGGGCGTATTTCCACAGCCGTCGTTATCTGGAGGCGGCGCGGGAGTTCGAGGCGGTGATCGAGCGCTATCCGGTCAACGACTTCGCGCAGTTCTGCCTCGGGCGGGCGCTGACGCTCGCCGGCCAGCCAGACAGGGCACGACGACACCTGGCGATCGCGGCCAACCTGCGCCCCGAGCGCCGCGACTACGCGATCTACCGCGAAAGGCTCGCAGCCGAGCGCTCGTGAGTCCGGCTTGAGGGCGCTGGTCCAGCGCGTCGCCCGCGCGTCGGTGCGGGTCGACGATCGACAGGTGGCGGCGATAGGCCCGGGTGTCCTGGTCCTCCTCGGAGTCGGCCGCGAGGACACCGACGCCGAGGCCGACCGGCTGGCGGCGAAGGTTCGGGCGCTTCGGATCTTCAACGACGCGGACGGCCGGATGAGCGAGCCGCTCGGGACGCGCGAGGCCCTCTGCGTGAGCCAGTTCACCCTCTACGCCGAGACCCGGAAGGGCAATCGCCCCAGCTTCACCGGTGCGGCGCCCGCCGAGACGGCCGAGCCGCTTTACGACCGCTTCTGCGAGACGCTCGGCGCCGAGCGCGGGGTGTTCGGCGAGACGATGGCCGTCGAGCTGGAGAACGACGGGCCCGTGACACTGATGCTCGAGGCCTGAGGCCAGGCCTTCTGGCGCGCCCCCGGGGTGGCTTGGGCCGGTCCGGCCGGCGGTCGGCGAACGGCTTGCGCGACGCCTGGCGAGGCCGGCCGCAACAGGGCGCGAGGCTATACTCGGGCCACCTCTTTTCGCACCCGAACCCTGACGAGGCGGGCCCGGGCCCGCCTCTATTTTGGCTCGGAGTGGGGTTGGAGGGAACCCGACATCGCAACCGCAGAGACCAGCTTGGACGAGCTTCAACAGCAGATCGAGAACCGGCTTCGGGGCCTCGACCCCGAGGTCGAGCTGATCGCGCTCGAGCGCCCGGGGCGCGAGTCGCTTCGACTCTTCATCGACAGCCCGGACGGGGTGGATCTGGCGCTCTGCGAGCGAGTGACCGAAGAGCTCCGCGACATGCTCGAATCGTTCTCGCTCGAGGTCTCCTCGCCCGGGGCCGATCGCCCCCTGACCAAGCCGGAGCACTTCCGCCGCTTCATGGGCCGGACGGTTCAGGTCCGCACCAGCGAGGCGATCGAGGGCCGGCGACGCTTCACCGGGACGCTGACCGCCGCCGACGACCGCTTGGTGCGGATCGACTCGGGCGCCGATCAGGTCGAGATCCCACTCTCCGGGATCCAGCGCTCCAACCTCGTCCCCGATCCCGCGACCCGACTGGAGGCAGCCAGATGAGCCGTGAGATAGTCGAGGCGATCAAGGGCCTCGAGCAGGAGAAGGGGATCGACTCCGAGACCCTGATGGGCGCCCTCGAGGACGCCCTCCTGTCCGCGTACAAGAAGACCCCTGAGGCGGCCAAGTACGCGCGGGTCGATCTCGATCGCGACACGGCTGACTTCCGGGTCTTCGAGCTGATCCTGCCGCCGGAGCTCGAGGAGAAGCTCGTCGCACAGGCGATCGAGGAGCAGGAGCAGACGATCGATCCCGAGACGGGCGAGATGCGCGAGCCCGAGGACCCCGAGCTCGACCCAGAGCTGATCGCGCCGTACGAGGACCAGATCACGACCCGCGACGTCACCCCCGGCGACTTCGGGAGGATCGCGGCCCAGACCGCCAAGCAGGTGATCCTCCAGCGGATCCGCGAGGCGGAGCGGCACATGATGTTCGAGGAGTACCAGGACCGAGTCGGCGAGTTGATCACGGGGATCATCCAGCAGTCAGACAACCGCTACACGCTCGTCCAGCTTCGAGAGCGAGTCGAGGCCCTTCTGCCGCGTTCCGAGCAGGTCTGGAACGAGCGCTACGACCACGGCATGCGCGTCAAGGCCGTGATCACCGAGGTCAACGCCGAGGGCAAGGGGCCGGGGATCGTCGTCTCACGGCGAAACTCTGAGCTCATCAAGCAGCTCTTCGAGCTCGAGGTCCCCGAGATCGCGGACGGGCTGGTCGAGATCGTCGGGGTGGCGCGCGAGCCCGGCTATCGATCCAAGATCGCGGTGATCTCGCACGCCGACGGCGTCGATCCCGTGGGCGCCTGCGTTGGGCCGCGGGGTTCGCGAGTCCGGATGGTCGTCTCCGAGTTGCGCGGCGAGAAGATCGACATCATCCCTTACAACGACGAGCCCGCCCGCTTCGTGGCCAAGGCGCTTTCGCCCGCCAGGGTGCGCGAGGTGCTGGTCGATGACGAGAAGCAGGAGTCGACCGTGATCGTGCCGGACGACCAGCTCTCGCTGGCGATCGGGCGCGAGGGCCAGAACGCTCGCCTGGCGGCCAAGCTCACCGGTTGGAAGGTGGACATCAAATCGGAGACGGAGTTCAGCCAGGAGGACGACGAGCTGACCTACGACGACGGCGAGGATCTCGACGGGCGCTGCGCAGCGGTCCTCTCGGCGGGTCGGCGCTGCCCGAACGCATCACTTCAGGGCTCGCGCTACTGCGGGCTCCCCCAACACCAGGCGCTCGGCCGCTTCGAGACCAACCAGGTCACGGTGCTGGCCGCGCTCACGGAGGACGAGGTCTCCAGCCTGGCCGATTCCGACGCGGACGAGGCCGAGCTGGCGCCGCTGATCCAGCGGGCGACCGAGGCCTTCGAGAGCTCGGCGGCCGAGGAGGCCGAGGAGGCCGAGGAGGCCGAGGAGGCCGAGGACCCGCAGGCCGGCGAGGAGGACTCGCAGGGGGCCGAGGAGGAGGCCGCCGCCGAGGCGACTGCGGGAGGAGCCGGCGAGGAGCCCGCGGGCGAGACCCCCGACGAGCTCGACCCCGAGCAGGCACTGGCTGAGGACGCCGCCGGCGAGGCCGATGACGGCTCGGGGGCCCCCGCCGAGACCGCACGCGTGGGCGCCGAGGCGTCCCAGGAGACCGATGCCTCGCCCGAGGCGTCCGAGGAATCTTGAAGAAGCGGGTCCATGAGATCGCCAAGCAGCAGGGCCTGACCAGCAAAGAGGTCCTTGCCGCGCTGAACGCGGCCGGAATCGAGGCGAAGGTCGCCGCCTCGAGCGTGGAGGAGGACGAGGCCCTCAAGGTCCTGGCCGCATCGGGTGGCGGGTCGGGCGCCGGCACCGAGAAGCCCAAAACGGCGGCGGCGCCCAAGCCGGCCGCCAAGACGGACGGCGACGGCAAGACGCCGGAGAAGGCCCCTGCGTCG
>JBOGZB010000054.1:0-21984 GCA_050697175.1 Solirubrobacterales bacterium
GATCGAGAAGGCCCACCCCGACGTGTTCAACGTCCTGCTCCAGATCATGGATGAGGGCAGGCTGACCGACGGCCAGGGCCGCACCGTCGACTTCAAGCACTCGATCCTGATCATGACCTCGAACGTCGGCAGCCAGTTCATCGCCGACGCCTCGGGGACCGGCGACGACGACTCGGACGGTCTCGGTGCCGCGACCCGCGACAAGATCGAGGGCGTCCTTCGCGAGACGTTCAAACCCGAGTTCCTGAACCGGATCGACGACACCGTGATCTTCCACCGGTTGAGCAGGGACGACCTGGGCCGGATCGTCGAGCTCCAGGTCGACCACCTGGCCGGCCGACTCCGCGATCAGGGGATCGAGGTGACGCTGACCGAGGACGCTCGCACCCTGCTCGGCAATCTCGGCTACGACCCGACCTACGGCGCGAGGCCGCTGAAGCGGGTGGTCCAGCGCCAGCTGATCGACAAGCTGGCCCTGAAGATCCTCGAGGGAGAGTTCCGCGAGGGAGACAGGGTCGACGTGGCCGCCGCCGACGGCGAGCTGACCTTCACCGCCGCAGGCGCAGCGGTGGGGTCAAGCGCCGGCGCCGCCTGAACCGACCGGCGCTCAGGCGGGCCCGGTCGGGACGTTCAGCGCAAGGCCACCTCAGCGGAGGCCGGCGGTGCCGCTGATCATGGGCCTGACGATCGGCGCCGTCTTGGGCATGCGGGCGATCTGCAGCGCGGCGGTGTCGATGCCGGCCGCTTCGAGGGCCTTGCGGGTATCGCGATTCGGGTGACAGCCCCCTGCGACCCATCCCCACGGCCGTTCGAGCCGGTCCTGCCAGCGCGCCAACCCGTCGTCCGGGCTCCGCACGTGCTCGAGCACGATCAGCCTGCCCTCGGGGCGCAGCACGCGGGCGATCTCGGCGGCGGCACGGCCGGGATCCCGGACCGAGCACAGGACGAGGGTCGCGACGACCGAGTCGAAGCTCGCGGCCTCGAACGGGAGAGCCTCGGCCGAGGTTTCGACGACCCCGGCGTCCGGCTCGCCGGGGTTCCGCTCCGCGACGCGCCGGCGAAGGCGGCGCGCCATGTGGGGGTCGGGCTCAGTGAGGACCAGGTCGTCGACGGCGTCCGGATAGTGGGGGAGGTTGTGGCCGGTGCCGGCGCCGAGCTCGAGCGTTCGCCCCCTCGCCTCGGCGAGCAGCTCGCCGCGCATCCGCGCGAGGCCGCCTCGCTCGACCCCGCGGATCATCAGGTCGTAGAGGGCCGCGAAGATTGGGTGTCCGGTCAAGGTAGGCTCAGGCTAACCGAGCGGGGCCGGCACCGAGACGACTCTCGCCGGCCGGGCCGCCGCGAATCGAACAGGAGGAGGAGATGGCCGTATTCATCATGCTCACCCGCCTCACCTCCAACGGGGTGAAGACGCTGAAAGACAACCCGAGCAGGGTCCACGAGGTGAACCGCGAGGTCGAGCAGCTCGGCGTCAAGGTGCTCAATCAGTGGGCCACACTCGGGCAGTACGACTTCGTGACCGTGATCGAGGCCCCCGACGAGCGAGCGATGGCGAAGCTGTCGGTCGAGCTCGGCTCGCGCGGGACGACGACCAACCAGACGATGACCGCGATCCCGGCCGAGGAGTTCACCAACACGCTGTGACGGCTTGCGGGTCGGCGGTGAGGGTGGCGCACCGGTGAGGGTGCTAGTGGTCGGCGGCGGCGGGCGCGAGCACGCGATCGTGCGAGCCGTGGCGCGCCTGCACCCCGAGTCCGAGGTTCTGTGCACGCCGGGAAACGCCGGAATCGCCGCCGACGCCCGCTGCCTCGAGCCGGGCGCCGAGGTCGCCGAGATCGTCGCGGCGGCAGCGGCCGAGCGGGTGGACCTCGTGGTGGTGGGGCCGGAGGCGCCGCTGGTGGCGGGCCTCGTCGACGCCCTCGAGGCGAGCGGGATCGCCGCGTTCGGCCCGAGCGCCTCGGCGGCGAGAATCGAGGGGTCCAAGGTCCATGCCAAGGAGCTGATGGCGAGCGCCGGAGTGCCCACCGCGTCTCACACCGTGATGGCCTCGCGTGATCAGGCGCTCGAGTGCCTGGCGGGCGCCCCTTACCCGGTCGTCCTCAAGGCCGATGGCCTGGCCGCCGGAAAGGGGGTCGTGATCGCCGCCGACGAAGCCGAGGCGCGCGAGGCGATCGAGGTCTTCTTCGTCGAGCAGCGGTTCGGCCGCACCGAGGTGGTGCTCGAGGAGCACCTGGAAGGCGAGGAGCTGTCGCTGCTCGCCCTCTGCGACGGCGAGAACGTGGTGCCCCTCGCCCCGGCCCAGGACTACAAGCGGATCCTGGAAGGGGACCGGGGACCGAACACGGGCGGGATGGGGAGCTACTCGCCCGTCCCCGGATTCGAGCCGGCGCGCGCCGAGCGGATCGCCGACGACGTCCACCGGCCGATCGTCGACCTGATGGGCCGGCGAGGCACGCCGTATCACGGCGTCCTGTACGCCGGCCTGATGATCACGCCGGCGGGCCCCAAGGTGCTCGAGTTCAACTGCCGCTTCGGCGATCCCGAGACCCAGGCCGTGCTGCCGCGCCTGCGGTCCGACCTCGTCGAGCTCTGCCTGGCCGCCCGCGAGCCCGGGGGCCTCGCGGGGGTCGAGGCCGACTTCACCGACGACTGGGCGGTGACGCTGGTGATCGCCTCGGCCGGCTATCCGGCATCGGCGTCGAAAGGCGACCAGATCAGCGGGCTCGCCGATGCCGCCTCGCTCGACCGGGTGGAGGTCACGCACGCCGGAACCGCCCGCACGGAAGAGGGGATCGTCACAGCGGGCGGCCGGGTGCTGAACGTCACCGGGCTCGGCACCACGCCGGCCGAAGCCCGCGATCGAGCCTACGAGGCCGCCGGCCTGATCAGCTTCGACGGCATGCAGATGCGGACCGACATCGCGGCGCGCGCGGTCGATGCGGTCGCGGCCGGGTAGTCCGTGGGACGGCCGACCCCCGCGCGAGAATCCTCCTGGCAACCGAACGAGAGGGATCGATGGAAATGACCGAGCCCGAGGGCACACGAGGCAAGCCGACCGAGACCGCGACCGTCTCCCCCGAGCCCGAGCTCGAGGCCCTGTTCGAGGAGATCGAGGTCGACGAGCCGCTGGTCGGGATCATCATGGGCTCCAAGAGCGACAAGTCCAAGATGCACGGGGCCGGCAAAGCGCTCGAGGAGAAGGGGATCCGGTACGAGGTGCGTGTGATGAGCGCTCATCGCCACCCGGAGAAGGTTCGGGAGTACTGCTACGCGGCGCGATTGCGCGGCCTCAAGGTGATCATCGCCGGGGCGGGGATGTCGGCGGCGCTGCCGGGAGTCGCCGCGGCGCACTCCGATCTCCCGATTCTCGGTGTGCCGCTCTCGGGCGGAAGCCTCGGTGGGATGGACGCGCTGCTCTCCGCCGTGCAGATGCCGCCCGGGGTGCCGGTCGGCTGCGTGGCGGTCGACGGGTCCAAGAATGCCGGCCTGCTGGCGGCTCGCATCATCGCCTGCTGATGGATCGACGGGGGGCAGCGCGATCGGCCCCGGAGGCGAGGACTCCGTGATCGAGCGCTACACGCGGCCCGAGATCGGCGCCGTATGGACCGCGCAACGACGCATGGACGCCTGGCTGGCCGTCGAGCTCGCCGCCATCGACGCCCTCGCCGCCGAGGGCCGTGTGCCGTCGGAGGCCGCCTCGGCGTGCAGGGAGCGCGCCGGGTTCACGGTCGAGGCCGTCAACGAGCGGGAGCGGGCGACCGGTCACGACGTCGCCGCCTTCGTGGACGTCGTCGCGAGCTCAGTGGGCCCCGAGGGGCGCTGGATCCACTACGGCCTCACCTCCTCGGACGTGCTCGACACCGCCCTGGCCGTGCAGCTCGGCGAGGCCGGCGCCCTGCTCGTCGCGGGCGCCCGCGAGTATCGCGACGCCCTGATCGAGCGAGCCCTCGAGCATCGCGACACGCTGACCGTGGGCCGCACCCACGGGGTGCACGCCGAGCCGACCACATTCGGCCTTCGCCTGGCGGGTTTCGCGTTCGAGGCCGACCGCAACCTTCGCCGGCTCGACCGCGCGATCGAGGGCGTCCGGGTGGGGAAGCTCTCCGGGGCGGTCGGAACCTACGCGTCGCTTCCCCCGGCGGTCGAGCGCCGGGTCATGGAGGCGCTCGGGCTGCGGGGCGAGGACGTCTCGACCCAGGTGGTGCCCCGGGACCGCCACGCCGAGCTCGCCGCGGCGATCGCCCTCGCCGGGGCCGGCCTGGAGCGCTTCGCGACCGAGGTCCGAAATCTCCAGCGGACCGAGGTGCGGGAGGTCGAGGAGCCCTTCGGAGCCTCCCAGAAGGGCTCGTCGGCGATGCCCCACAAGCGAAACCCGATCTTGGCCGAGCGCGTGTCGGGCCTGGCTCGCGTTCTGCGTGGATACGCCCAGGCGGCGACCGAGAACGTGGCGCTGTGGCACGAGCGCGACATCTCCCACTCGGGGGCCGAGCGGATCGTGCTCCCCGACGCGACGATCCTGCTCGACTACATGCACGGGCTCGGCGCTCGGCTTGCCCGCGAGATGACCGTCCACGAGGAGCGCATGCTCGCGAACCTCGAGCTGACCCACGGGGCGATCTACAGCCAGCGCGCCCTGACCGCGCTGGTCGCGTCCGGGCTGGAGCGCGACGCCGCCTACCGGATCGTCCAGGAGTCGGCCCAGCGCGCCTGGGATGAGGGGACCAGCTTCCGCGCCCTGCTCGCCGAGCGGGCAGGCGAGGCCTCGCTCGACCTCGACGCGGTGTTCGATCCGGGCGCCTACCTCGCCCACCTGCCGGAGGTGTTCGAGCGCCTCGAGGCGCTGCGCGACAGCTAGCGGCGCTCGAGGAGGAGCGCCGGCGTCCCGTCGCGCGGCGACAGGGTGACGTTTCGGCGCACGATCCGCTCGGGCCCCTCGCTCGCCGGCGCCAGGCGGGCGCGGCTCAGGATCGTGCGCAGCACCACCCGCATCTCGAACTGGGCGAACGCGGCGCCGATGCACCGTCGGGTGCCTCCCCCGAACGGGACCCAGCTATAGGTCGGCGGGCCGCCGTCGAGGAAGCGCTCGGGACGAAACGCGTACGGGTCGGGGAAGGCCTCAGGGCGGGTGTGGGCCAGATAAATCGCCGGCATGACCACCGTCGCGGCGGGAAGCATGTAGCCCCCGAGCTCGGTCGCCGAGGAGAGCTGGCGGCCCACGAACGGGACCACGGGCCGGATCCGAAGCGTCTCCTCGACAGCGGCGTCGAGATAGGCGTCGCCGCCGCCGTCGACCTCGGCGCGCACCCGCTCGAACGCATCCGGGGCACGGAAGAGGAGGTCGAACGCCCATGCCAGGGCGGTCGCAGTGGTCTCGTGGCCCGCGAGCAGCAGGGTCATGAGCTGGTCGCGCAGCTCGACGTCCGTCATCGACGAGCCGTCGTCGAACCTGGCCGCGACGAGCATCGAGAGGATGTCCGAGCGCTCGGCAAGGCCCGGGTCGGCGCGGCGCTCGGCGATCTCGGCGAACAGGAGCCGGTCCGCGTCGGCGACCTTGGCCGCCATCCGCCGATACGCGGGGAGCCGCCGGACTCCCGGGATCGTCAGCCCGATCGCGAGCGGCGAGCGCGTCGTCGAGAGAATCGCGACCAGGCTGCGGCGCAGCTCGGTCCGGCGGCGGTCGTCCTCGACCCCGAACACCGCGCGCAGGATGACCTCCAGAGTGATCGCCTGCATGCTGGGATGGAGCCGGAAGGGGGCGTCGAGGGGCCACTCGGAGACCTCGCGCTCGGCGGCATCCGCCATCACCGTCTCGTAGGCGCGCATCCGCTCGCCGTGGAACGGCGGCAGCATCAGCCTGCGGCGGCGCATGTGGTCCTCCCCCTCGAGAACGAGCAGCGACCGCCGCCCCAGGAGCGGCGCGAGGATCGCGTTTCGCCCCGGCGAGAGCGTGTTCTCGCGA
Organism: Solirubrobacterales bacterium; assembly: GCA_050697175.1. Taxonomy (GTDB): domain Bacteria; phylum Actinomycetota; class Thermoleophilia; order Solirubrobacterales; family 70-9; genus AC-56. Next base: position 5,957 of record JBOGZB010000054.1, read on the forward strand.
TCGGCTGAGAAGAGGCGTTTCAGCGAGGCCGGGTCGGAGATGAACACCATCCGCCCGGCACGCAGGAGGCGAGCCGAGAAGGTCTCGCCGAACCGGCGCCGGCAGTCCTCGAGAAAGGGGACCGGCCTGGCCATCAGGCGGGCCGTCTGAACGGCCAGGGGGAGGCGCGGGCCGGGGGGCAGCCCATCGAGCGCCGGCCCGGGCCGGGTGGACGATCGGCGCTCGCCGAGCTCGGCGGGTCGCGTTGCGGTCTCGGTGGCCATCGAAGGCCAGTATGCACCCATTGCGGGCGTCGGGCGCCCTCCGAATCCCTTGTTAGCATCGCCTCGTTCGATGACCGTCGCCCTGGCCGACCTTCCCCTCCATTCGACCGGCAAGGTCCGCGAGATGTACGAGGTCGACGGCGACCTCCTGATGGTCGCGTCCGATCGGATCTCGGCGTACGACGTGATCATGCCCAACCCGATCCCCGACAAGGGTCGGGTCCTGACCCAGATGTCGCTGTTCTGGTTCGATAGCACGTCGGGCGTCTGCCCGAACCACTTCGTCTCCGAGGCCGTCCCCGAGGAGGCCGCCGGGCGGGGGATCCGGGTCAAGCGCCTCGACATGTACCCGATCGAGTGCGTGGTTCGGGGATACCTCTCGGGCTCGGGATGGCGCGAGTACCGCGAGTCGGGTGCGGTCTGCGGGATCGGGCTGCCGGCCGGCCTGGTGGAGTCCGACCGCCTCCCCGAGCCGATCTTCACCCCGGCCACCAAGGCGGAGGTCGGCGACCATGACGAGAACATCGATTTCGATCGGGCCGCCGAGATCATCGGCGACCGTCCACTGGTCGAGGAGCTGCGACGGATCTCGATCGAGCTCTACGAGCACGCGGCGGCCCATGCCGAGCGCCAGGGCATCATCCTCGCCGACACGAAGTTCGAGTTCGGGTCCTCGCCGGGGGCCGAGGTGGTGCTCGGGGACGAGGTCTTCACCCCAGACTCGTCACGGTTCTGGCCCGCCGACGACTACGAGCCCGGCCGCGGCCAGCAGTCGTTCGACAAGCAGTATCTGCGCGACTGGCTCGACCAGGTCGGCTGGGACCGCCGCCCGCCCGCCCCGGACCTCCCCGCCGAGGTGGTCGAGAACACCCGCGCCCGTTACCTCGACGCCTACGCCCGAATCACCGGCCGACCCCTGTAGCTACTTCTCGACCTCGTAGCCGAGCTCGGCGAGGAGCTTTCCGGCCACTCCCTCGAACGCGGCGCGGTCCTCGGCCGACATCTCGGTCCGCCACCGGCCCACCCGGCTCGAGCTCGGCGGGCTCTTGACGAGCTCGTGCTGGCGCTGGCGCTCCTCGGCGGTGATCGTCCCCCCGCCCAGCGGATGAAAGTCTCGGATCACCTCCTTCATCCGCTGCTCGGCGCCATGGTGGTACTCGAGCATGCTCGGGCTCCACGGCAGGTCCACGAACTCGACGATCTCGCGAAGGAGTGGCTCGGGGTCGACGACGAGGTCCTCGTAGCGGAGCTCCATGTAGGTGCCGCGCGACAGACGTCTGGCGCGATGGCGCGCCCGGCTCAGCTCCTCGACCCACTTGGTCGCCGCCGCCTGAACGTCGCCGGGACCCCAGCTCACCTCGCTCAGCGACATCGCGACGTCGCGGCCGTCGCGGATCAGGTGGATGAAATGCGCCTCGGGCAGCGCCCGCTGGATCCGCTTCGCCTTCCATGTGTAGGGCGGTGACTTGTCCCCCCAGCGCTGCTTTTCCTCGTGCGCGGCGTAGGCCTCGTAGAAGGAGCGCGCGGCGTCGCCCGCCGTCAGCGGGTCGTGGCTCGCCATCCGCGCTCGGACCTGCTCGGGATCGAGGTCGATGTCACCCCAGCGGGGATGGCTCGTGATCAGCTCCATGGCGCGCTCGCGAAGCTCGTCTCCCTCGACGCCGTCGGCGACCCAGCGGTCGAAGTGGGTGAACAGCCGCGGGAGGAAGTGCGTCTCGGGAGGGATCGTGAGCTCGGGATGGGCGTCGAGCATCAGCCGGAGGAGCGTCGTGCCGGAGCGCGCGATGCCGACCACGAACGGCGCCGGCGGGCGCTCCGAACCGGCCCGGCCGCGGCGCCCGGAGCCTGATGGCCGGCCGGCCCGGCGCCGGCGAATGCCGTCGAGCAATCCCATGGGCGCCGTTACTCTTTCACGTCTGATGGACCGGCTGAGGCCCTGGAACGAGAAGCTCGAGGTCCCCGACTGCCCCCGCGGATGGGAGACGGGACCACCGACCTACGTAGGGATCGGCGCCCAGCGCTGCGGCACGAGCTGGTGGTACGACTCGATGCGGCGCCACCCGCGGATCCGCCGCTCCCCACTGGGCAAGGAGGTCCACTACTTCGATCGCTTCTGGCGCGGGGACGAGCCGGCCGACATCGCCTCCGAGTACGCGTCGCTGTTCCCGCGGCCGGAGGGGCAGCTGGTCGGCGAATGGACCCCGCGCTACCTGGCGGACTTCTGGTCGATCCGCCTGCTCGGCAAGGCGGCTCCCGAGGCCCGCATCCTGGTCATGCTCCGCGACCCGGTCGCGCGGTACCGCTCCGCCGCGGCCCGTCTTCAGCGGATGGCGGAGGAGCAGGGCGACCGAGTTCGGCTGCCGTCGCTGGGGGACGCGACCTGGCGCGGGTTCTACTTCCAGCAACTTCGCCACGTGTTCGAGTTCTTCCCCCGCGAGCAGGTGCTGGTGCTCCAGTTCGAGCGCTGCGTCGTCGATCCCGTGGGCGAGATGGAGCGGACCTGGCGCTTCGTCGGGGCCGAGCCGCTCGACGAGCCTCCGGAGCGGCTGCTGAAGCAACGCAAGGCCGGGAGCGGCACGCCGCAACTCGAGCCCGCGCTGAGCGCCGAGCTCGCGGAGCGATACCGCGAGGACTCGGCGAGGCTCGCCGAGCTATGCCCGGAGATAGACCTGTCGCTGTGGAAGAACGTGATCGGGGAAAGCCCGACCCGCGGCCGGGCTCCGGTCGACGCCGCGATCAGCTAGGGCGCTCGGCGGCCAGTCGCCGAATGCCGTCGCGAAGGCGGGTGTCCTCGACCAGCTCGCCACCGGGCGCCTCGCCGACCACCACCTGCTCCTCGTAGTGGGCCTGCAGGCCTCCCTCCTCGAACACCTCATAGAGCCGCCGCCAGGTTCGCCCCGTGCGCTCGGGGAGCTCCCGGTTGCGGGCGTAGGCGCGGCCGCCCTTGACGATCTTGTTCTCGAATTGGGCGTATGTGCGCATCGGGAAGTGGAGGATCTCGATCGCGCCGTCGTCGAGCGGCTCTCCCAGGCCCGCTCCCTCGACCCTGTGATTGCCCTGCACGACCGTGATCGACGGGTCGGCGCGGTGGGCGACCTTGGGCGGCAGCGGCTTGCCGAGCGGGTTCAGCGACTCACGCTCGCGCAGCGTCATCCGCTCCCAGAACGGCCTGCCGTCCTCGGGGCGTGGCACGAAGTTGGTCCGGTGCGCGACCACGACGCCGGTCTCGGCGGGCATGGCCTCGAGGGTTGAGCGCAGGGTTCCCGTGCGAGGCCACCAGAACTCGTCCGCGTCGTTGTTGATCACCCAATCGGCCCCCTCCTCGGCGGCCAGCCTGGCCATCCGCGTGACCCAGCGGCCCTGCGAGTAGTCGTCGGCGGGCTCCAGCAGGAGGCGGACCACTCCCCGTGACTCGTAGCCGCGGAGGATCTCGAGCGTCCGGTCGGTGGACCCGTTGTCGGTCACGATCACCCGGTCGACCCCCTGAGCCAGGTGGAAGTCGAGGTTGGCACGGACGATGTCCTCCTCGTCGCGAAGGAGCAGGGTCATGACGAGCTTCACGGCGCTGATTCCTAGCACCTCGATCGAGGGGTCCGAAGCGTCCATACAATGCCGCCCTTGGCCGAGGCCGGACCCGACACACCGCCGGTGCGCGTCGCGATGGCCTACAAGATCAGGGACGAGGGCGACGTCCTCGAGGACAATCTGCGGTTCCACCACGCGCTCGGCGTGGACCACTTCATCGTCACCGACAACGGGTCGACGGACGAGACCGTGGACATCCTCTCCCGGTACGAGAGCGCCGGCCTCGCGACGGTGATCGAGGCCCCCAACACCGACTACCGCGAGGAGGGCGCTCGGTGGATGACCGAGATGGCCCGTCTCGCCGCCACCGACCTGGGAGCGGACTGGGTCGTCCACACGGACGCCGACGAGTTCTGGTGGCCGATCGAGGGATCGCTCAAGGACGTCCTCGGGTCGGTCGGCGACCCGTACGGGGTGCTGATCGCGCCGCGCTGCGAGTTCATCGGCCGACCGGACGGGGCGGGATCGTTCGCCGAGCGGCTGACGATCCGCGAGACCCGGGCCCGGTACCAACCGAAGGTCGCCCACCGCGCCGACCCCGACGTGATGATGCTCGACCGCGGCCCGCACGACGTCGCCGCGCTCGGGGAGTCCGGCGACGTGGCCGACAGCGTCCGCCCGCCGGGCCGCCCCGTCCACCGGGTGATCCGCAACAAGGAGCTCGGGGCGAGCGCCTGGCCCGACGACGAGACCCGCCTGATCTGGGCCCCGTGGTGGCCGGTCCGGATCCTCCACTTCCCGGTCCGCTCCTCGGCGCAGTTCAAGCGGCGCACGCAGATCGCGATCTTCGAGGGCATGTTCCCGGACCGCGGGCGGTTCCGTCGGCTTCGAGAGCACTACGAACAGGGCCGCTTCGGCGAGCTCTACCGGGAGCTGATCTTCGACCAGGCCGAGGTCGACGAGGGGCTCGAGGGGGGGAGGCTGGTGGTCGACGAGCGATTCGCGCGCCTGCTCGCCGAGTGCCCGGACCCGCTCGCGGGCGGGGCCTCGGGCACCGTCCGCGTCGAGCCCACGCCCGAGGAGCTCGCCGGCGACCGCGCGGCGCTCGAGTTCGACGCGATGCACACGCTGTCGCGCACGAGCCGCTGGCTGATGGTCAACCGCGACCGAAACCGCGAGCGCCTCGCGAAGACGATCGAGCAGCGCGACGAGGCCCAGGCCCGGGCAGATCGGCTGCGGCGCCGGGGGAAGGCCGGCCCGCTGGCCCGGCTGCGACGCGCGTTGGGACGGCTACGGGGCTAGAACGGAACTGGCTGGGTAGGGGCGAAAGCCGCCGATGCCGAGTGAGATTTGGTCCGGCCCCCGGACCGAATGTCGGCCGACCGATCAGAAAGCGGAGGATCCATCGAGCGATCGTTAGCCGGCTCGACATCGCCGCAGGCAAGGGCTGACGGCGGCGGCGATGCTCACCCACTGGCTATGGTTCCGCCGATGTCGCGCTACCTGGTCACGGGCTGCGCGGGCTTCATCGGCTCGACGCTCGTCGACGTGCTGCTCGCCGACGGCTGCGAGGTCGTCGGCATCGACGCGTTCACCGACTACTACCCCCGCGAGCGCAAGGACGCCGCGATCGCGGCGGCGCTTTCGAACCCGGCCTTCGAGCTCGTCGAACACGACCTGGGCGAGGCGCCGCCACCGCCCCGGGCCCTCGAGGGAACGGCCGGAATCTTCCACCTCGCGGCCCGGCCAGGGGTCCGCGCGAGCTGGGGCGACGGCTTCGACCCCTACCTGCACGACAACGCCTTGGCCACCCATCGGGTCGCCGAGTCCGCCGCGGCGCGCGGGCTTCGCCTCGTCTTCGCATCCTCGTCTTCGGTTTATGGCGACGCGCTCGCATACCCCACGCCCGAGGACGCGATGCCCGCTCCGGTCTCGCCCTACGGGGTGACCAAGCTGACCTGCGAGCACCTCCTGCGCGCCCACTCTCGAAACTTCGGCCTCGACTACGTCGCGCTGCGCTACTTCACCGTCTACGGGCCCCGTCAGCGACCCGACATGGCGTTCGCACGGCTGGTGGAGACGGCGACCGCGGGGACCCCGTTCGACGTCTACGGCGACGGCGGCCAATCGCGCGATTTCACCTTCGTGCGCGACGCCGTCTCGGCGACGATCCTGGCGATGCGCGAGGGCGGGTCCGGTGACGTCTACAACGTCGGGGGAGGCACCGAGGCGTCGCTCAAGGAGGCGGTCGCGACGCTCGAGGAGCTCAGCGGCCGAGGACTCCAGGTCCGTTACGGAAAGGTCGCCGCCGGCGACGTGCGACGGACGCTGGCCGACACGGGGCGGATCCGCGAGGCGGTCGGATGGAAGCCCGAGGTGGGGCTTCGCGAGGGACTCGGCAGCATGCTGGAGGCCGCGGGGGCGATCGTCCCGGCGGGCCGGGACAACGCCTAGAGAGGGGCAGGTGTCATGCGTCTGGCGATGACAATCCTCGTTCGCGACGCCGAGGACCTGATCGAGACCAACCTGCGGTATCACCGCGCCCAGGGAGTGGACCTGTTCCTGGTCGGCGACAACGGGTCCACCGACCGGACCCTGGAGATCCTCGAGCCGTACCGCGAGGCCGGCCTGGTCGAGCTCGACCACATCGAGGGCGACGCCCGCCAGGTCTGGTCCGAGGGGCGGACGATGCTCGCCCGCAAGGCCTACGACCGCGGCGCCGACTGGGTGATCCACGACGACCACGACGAGTTCTGGTGGCCGATCAAGGGAACGGTCAAAGAGGCGCTTTCGGCGATTCCGGAGCGGTTCGGCCTGCTCTCGGCCCCGCGCACCGAGTTCGTCGCGCGTCCGGGCGACGAGTTCTGGCCGGAGCGCCTGACGGTCCGCGAGGCGCGGTTCCGCCGCCCCCCGAAGATCGTCCACCGCACCCACCCGCAGGTGAGGATCCGCCAGCCCCACCCGGTGGACATCTGGATCGACCAGGGCGGCTCCCCCCGGGACGGGTTGGTGGGGAGGCCGGTTCGCCGCACGCGCGAGGCGCATTCGGAGCGCACCGAGCTCGAGCTGCTGCTGGCGCCGAACTTCGAGATCGGCGTCCTTCACTTCCCGGTTCGCTCCCTCAAGCAGTACACGCGCCTGGTCGGGTTGGCGGTCGCGAACGGGGACCTGGGGCGCGACGAGGACACCAAGAGGGTGCGCGAGGCCTACCACGAGGGCAGGCTCGATGAGATCTACCGGGAGATGGCGTTCGAGGAGGACGCGGTGGAGCGCGGCGTGGATGGTGGCGGCCTGGCACACGACACGGGCTTTCGCGACTACCTGAGGGCATGCCCGGACCCGCTCTCCGGCGAGGACCCGCCGGGCGCTCCCGCTGACGTGCTCGGCTGGTCGCCGGAACGGCGCGAGCACGAGCAGGCGGAGCTGCGAGCGGACGGCATGTACACGCTGAGCCGCTACCTCCAGACGATCGCCTATCGGCGGCTCAGCGACCGCGAGCTGCGGGCCGAGGCCCGGTACGCGGTCCAGCGGCTGGAGAACATCGAGGCGAGCTGGTGGTGGCGGTTGCGCCCGCGCACGCATGTGGTCGCTCGGCGCCTGCGACGGGTCCGTCGCAGACTCGCCCGGGGCGCCGGGGGCGCCGAGACGAGCCTCCCGCCGGGTGACGAGGCGTGAAGCTTGCGATGACCCTGATCGTCCGCAACGAGGCGGACGTCGTCGAGGACAACCTCCGCTATCACCTCGCCCAGGGCGTCGACTTCTTCGTCGTCCTCGACAACGGGTCGACGGACGGGACGATCGAGATCCTGGAGCGCTACGAGCGCGAAGGAATCCTGAAGATCGTCCGCCTGGACGGCACGATGCTGACCATCCAGCGCAAGGGCAACACGCGGATCGCCCGCCTGGCCCACGAGATGGGCGCCGACTGGGTGCTTCACAACGACGCCGACGAGTTCTGGTGGCCGATGGCCGGGAACCTGAAGGACGCCTTCGAGCGGATCCCGGACGACTACGGCCTCGTGCTGATCCCGCGGACCGAGTTCCTCCCGCAGCCCGACGGCCCCGAATCGTTCGCCGAGCGGCTGACGGTTCGCGAGGCGCGCTTCCGGAGGCCGCCGCGCACCGCGCACCGCGCACATCCGATGATCAAGCTCTGGTCGACCCACCCGATCGACGTGTGGGTCAAGGGCGACGGCCCGAAGCCGAGCGCCCTGGTCGGAAAGCCGGCCCTTCGCTCCGCGCCGTCGCATCGGGAGAAGGTCGGGCTGGAGCTGGTGATGGCACCCGAGTTCCCGATCGGGATCCTCCACTTCCCGGTTCGGACCTTCGAGCAGTACCGCAAGAAGATGCGGATCATCGACGACAACCGGATGTGGGGCCGAACCGACGAGTCCCGCGCCCTCCAGCAGGCGTACGAGAGCGGCCGGCTCGAGGAGGTGTTCGAGAACCTGATCCTCGACCCGGACGCGATCGAATCGGGCCTCGAGGAGGGGTGGCTGGTCGAGGACACCTCGTTTCGGGACTACCTCGCCGAGTGTCCCCGGGCGCTCGAGGGCAAAGACCCGCCTTCGGGATCACGAGGCTGGTCGCAGGAGCGCCGCGCCGAGGCGCTGGAGGGCCTCCGCGAGGATGGCGTCTACGTGATCAGTCGCTACATCCAGACGGTGGCCTCCAAGAAGCGCCAGCGCCACGTGCAGGCCCGTGACCTGAAGCGCCTGCGAGACAGGCTCGATGAGCAGCGCGAGGAGCTGCGGATGCTCCGGGCGCGGAACCGCCGCCTCGAGCGACTCGCCCGGCGGCTCGAGAGGATCCAGCACAGTCGCTGGTGGCGGCTTCGTCCGCGTTGGCCTCACGAGCGCCGCGGCGGCCACTAGCTTTGGCAGGGTGAAGGCGAGGATCCTGATCCGGCCGAAGCGGGGCATCCTCGATCCGCAGGGCAAGGCGATCGAGCGTGCGCTGCCGACCCTCGGGTTCGACGAGGTCTCGGCGGTTCGGGTCGGGCGCCTGGTGGAGCTCGAGGCGCCGAGCGCGGAGCGGCTCGCCGAGCTGTGCGAGAAGCTGCTCGCGAACCCGCTGGTCGAGGACTACGAGATCGAGCTGGACGGCGACGCCGAGACCGGGGGGTCGCCGCCGGGCTGACGCCCGCGGCCCCGACCGGCGATCGATGTTCGGCGTCCTCCAGTTCCCAGGCAGCTGCGACGAGCGGGACGCCCTGACGGCCTGCCGTCGGGTCGGCGAGGCGCGGCTCGTCTGGCACGAGGACCCGAAGCCCGACGACGTCGACGTGTTCATCGTCCCGGGTGGATTCTCGTACGGCGACTACCTGCGCGCCGGGGCGATCGCCCGGTTCGCGCCGGCGATGACGGCGGTGGCGAGGCACGCGGCCGAGGGACGCCCCGTGCTCGGTATCTGCAACGGGTTCCAGGTGCTCTGCGAGGCCGGGCTCCTGCCGGGCGCCCTGTTGACCAACGACTCCCTGCGATTCGTGTTCCGCCAGGTCGACCTGGTGGTCGAGCGCGCGGAGGCGCCGTTCACGTCGACCTGCCGGGCTGGACAGCGCCTGTCGATCCCCGTCAAGCACCGCGTGGGGCGTTACTTCGCGACACCCGACCAGCTCGACGAACTGGAGGCGCGGGGCGGCGTCGTGCTCCGCTACGCCCCGGGGCACAACCCGAATGGCTCGGCACGGGACATCGCGGGAGTCGTCAACGAGCGGGGCAACGTGATGGGGCTGATGCCACATCCCGAGCACGCCGTCGATCCCCTGACCGGCTCGGTGGACGGGCTCCGGATCCTGGACGCTCTGGCCCGAGCGGCGGGCGAGCCGTCGGCTCGGTTGCTCAGCGCCTAGGGCGCAGCTCCGCAGCTTCCTCGAGCAGCACCGGGGCCCGGAGCCGAGCGAGCTCGCCGCCGCGATCTGGGTCGGTCAGCTGGAGATGGAAGTCGTCGTCGCGCTCGATCACCTCGAAGACCTGCTCGTTGACCCTGGCAAGCTCCGCCCCGAGCGTCCTGCGATAGCGCCGCAACGGGTCGATCCGCTTGCGGATCCTGCCTCCGATGCCCTCGCGCGGGAGCCGCGCGGCGAGGCGACCACGGAGACTCGAGTTGAGCCGGTCCTCCACCGAGGCCCGCCACAGCCGCCCGCCGGCCGTGAGCCGAAAGCCGCCGCCGTGGTGATAGACGAGATCGGAATAGACCCCGAACTGCAGGGGGTGCGGGTTGACCTTGTTCGTGCGGAGCATCGGGTACCACTCGATGCCCTTCGCGTCGAGCAGGCCGAGCAGGTTGCCCCCCACGTCCGTCACCTCCTTGCCCTGCGGGTTGGTCCAGGTGTGCCCGCGACGCCAATCGCCCGGGAGGCTCCGCCAGAAACCGGCCGTGGTGGCGCAGAAGCTGGGGTGGGGCTGCGGGTCGCCGTCGTTCTCGTCACGGCGAATCGCGACCAGTGGGTAGCGCTCCAGCTTGGAGCGAAGAAACGGTACGACCGGGGCGATCGGGAACGCGTCGCCGTCGATGAAGATGATCATCTCGTCGTCGGCCGCGGCATGTGCGACGAGGTCCCCGAGCAGGGTCAGCTTCAGCTCGTGCCTGTCGACCGCGACGTCGGTCGCGTAGAAGAACTCGCCCTTGTGGGCTCTCAGCTCCTCGCCAAGCCAGGCATAGGTGCGGTAGGACCCCTCGACGTTGCGCTCGAGGTGGCGCCGCTGGATCTCGATCCAACGGTCTGAGCGCCAGTGGACCGTGGCTATGTGGATCATCGGGCTGAGCGAGGCGGCGCGGATCGGGTGCGCCCCGGGTTGCAGGGCGGCCGGTTTGGTGCCCCGGGGCGGCGCGCCCATGCGGGCGCTAGATTAAATCCGATGTTCGGGGTAGGCGGCGGCGCGGCGTGAGCACCAGACGAGGGCGGCGGGCCACCGCGGTCGTCGGCGCCAGGCGTCCGCGAGCGTCCGGACGGTCGGGGTCGCGAACCCTCGTCGCGGTGCTCGGCATGCACCGGAGCGGGACGTCGGCAACCGCGGGGGTCCTTCAGGACCTGGGCATCGAGCTCGGCCCTGTCTCCGAGCAGGCCCGGTTCAACGCCCGCGGCAACCGCGAGATCCGCGAGCTCAACCGGCTCCACAACGCGATCCTCGACCGAAGCGGCGGCTCGTGGTGGGACCCTCCCGCCGAGTTGCGGCTCAAGCGGGGTGACTTCAGGCGCAGAGACCAGATCCTCGACTCGATCCCGGGAACGACGATCGGCGTCAAGGATCCCCGGATGCTGATCGTGCCCGAGCTGTGGCGCGATCTGGACACACGGCCGATCGGAGTGATCCGAAACCCGGTCGCCGTCCGCAGATCGCTCGAGCGGCGCGGCCGCGAGCGCGAGAGCCACCCCGAGCTGTCTGCGGCCCGCTGGGAGGAGCTGTGGACGATCTACAACAGGGCGCTCCTGCGCGCGCTGGAGGCCGAGCCGTTCCCGGTGATCGACTTCGACCGCCACTCCGACCTGGATGCCCAGATCCGCTCCGCGCTCGCCTTCCACGGCATCGTGGCCGGCGGCGACTCGAGCTTCTTCGACCGCGGCCTCGTGGGACACGGGGTCGAGGAATGGCGCTCCCAGGTCGAGTTCGCCGAGGCGCTCGAGCTCTGGGACCGGCTCGCGGAGCCGGCCCAAAGCGTCGAGTGAACGATTGACGGGAATATGCACGGTCAACTGCTCACTCGATGAGCCACCGTCGGTTCTGGCGCGTGCGGAGGTGATGAGCCACCGCCGGTTGGTCCGTCCCCCTACCCAGCCCCGTCCCAGCCGCCCGCGCGCCGCGGGCTCGGTGATACTGGCGAGGTGAGCGTCGCCGGCCAGACCCCGCACCGCGAGCTCGGGCTGACCGACGCCGAATACGAGCGAATCCGCGAGCTTCTGGAGCGCGATCCGAACCCGGTCGAGCTCGCGATGTTCTCGCTTCTGTGGTCCGAGCACTGCGCCTACAAGCACTCGCGGAAGCTGCTCCGCCGCCTGCCGACCGAGGGCCCCAGGGTGGTCATGGGGCCCGGCGAGAACGCGGGCGCCGTCGACATCGGAGGGGGCTACGCCGTCGCCTTCAAGGTCGAATCCCACAACCATCCGAGCGCGGTCGAGCCGTTCCAGGGCGCGGCCACGGGGGTCGGGGGGATCCTCCGCGACGTGTTCGCGCTCGGGGCGCGACCGATCGCCCTGCTCGACTCGCTGCGATTCGGTGAGCTCAGCTCGGCGCGGTCGCGATTCCTCCTGGAGCGAGCGGTCGAGGGGATCGGCCACTACGGGAACTCGATCGGCGTCGCAACGGTGGGCGGCGAGATCTACTTCGAGGAACCGTACGAGCACAACTGCCTGGTCAACGCCATGTGCGTCGGGCTCGCCCGCGAGGACGGCATGGTGCGCTCCGCCGCGACCGGCCCGGGCAACGCCCTGGTTCTGCTCGGGGCGTCGACCGGGCGCGACGGGATCGGCGGCGCGTCGGTCCTCGCCTCGGCCGAGCTTGCCGAGGGAGAGGAAAAGAGACCCACCGTGCAGATCGGCGACCCGTTCGAGGAGAAGAAGCTGATGGAGTGCTGCCTCGAGCTGCTCGACCGCGGCCTGCTCGTCGCGCTCCAGGACCTGGGCGCCGCCGGGCTCACCTCGTCCGCCGCCGAGATGGCGGCAGGTGGCGGCGTAGGACTCGAGATCGCACTCGATCGCGTCCCGCTGCGCGAGCCCGACATGGAGGACTTCGAGATCATGGTCTCCGAGTCCCAGGAGAGGATGCTCGCGGTGGTCGACCCCGCCCTCGTGGACCAGGTGCTGTCGGTCTGCGAGCGCTGGCAGACGGGTGCCGCCGCGATCGGCGTGGTCACGGACACGGGGGTCCTGCGGGCCACCCGCGATCACGAGCCGGTCGCCGAGGTGGCGGTCTCGGCGCTGGTCGACGGATGTCCCCTCTACGACCTCGACCCCGAGGAGCCCGGCGGCTGGATCTACGGCAACCGGGTCACGATCGGCGGCTCCTCGACTCCGGACGCGATCCTCGTCGCGCTGCTCGCATCCCCCAGCATCGCGTCAAAGCGCTGGGCGTTCGAGCAATACGACTCGATCGTCGGATCGCGGACGGTGCGCCGGCCGGAGTCGGCGGATGCGGCCGTGCTGCGAATCGACGAGACGGGACGCGCGATCGCCGTCGCGATCGACGGGAACGGCCGGAGGGTCGCTTGCGACCCGTACCTCGGCACGGTCGAGGCGGTCCTGGAGTGCGCCCAGAACCTGGCCTGCGTGGGGGCCGAGCCCCTCGGGCTGACCAACTGCCTCAACTTCGGAAACCCCGAGAAGCCCCACGTCGCATGGCAGCTCGACCGCTCGGTGCAGGGCCTCGCCGACGCCTGCGCGACGCTGAGAGTGCCGGTGGTCGGCGGCAACGTGTCGCTTTACAACGAGACCGAGGCCGGCCCGATCTATCCCACCCCGGTGGTCGGGATGGTCGGTGAGCTCCCGGACCCGCGCCGGGTTGCCGGGATCGCGCTGACCGAGGGTGAGACGGTCGCCCTCGTGGGCCCGTTCGCGCCCTCCCTGGCCGGGTCCGGGCTGGCCAAGCAGCGGGGAGACCTCGATGCCGGGCTTCCCGCCACCTCGCTCGAGCGGGTGCGCGCCGCGATCGAGCTGGTCCGCGAATCGGTACGCGACGGAGCCCTGACCGCGGCCCATGACGTCAGCGACGGTGGGCTGGCCTGCGCGATCGCCGAATGCGCGATCGCCGGGGGCGTCGGCGTCCGCGCGGAGCTCGACGGCCTCGTCGAGCTCCGGGGCGCGGCCGGCGAGGCCTGCTTGTTCGGCGAGGGGCCGGGCGGGTTCGTCGTCTCGATCAAGCCTCCCGTGCTCGACCGGCTGATGGCTCGCGGGCGAGACCTCGGCGTCGACGTGCTCCCGATCGGCATCGCGACCGGCGACCTGATCACGATCGCGGCGGCCGAGGCCGAGCTCGAGGTCTCCCTCGACGCCGCCGATCGCGCCTGGCGCTCGCTGACGGCCGGGTGAGCGCGGGCCGGTTCGCTAGCATCTTCCCCGCTCGCGGGCGAGATCGCAGGGAGCATCATCCGCCCGGTTTGAGAGCACCACACGCCGCCACGGCCCGACGGCCCGTAAATCGATGCGACCGCGCTTTGATCACAGGCTCATCCTCAGCGCCGCAATGGCGCTCGCCGCCCTCGGCGCGGGGCTGGTCGACTCCGCGCGCCCGGCATCCGGCGCGGGCGCCGCGGGCGCCGCGGCGAACGCTCCCCCCAACATCGTCCTGATCCAGGCCGACGACCAGACTCTGGGGCAGTTCACCCCCGGGGTCATGCCGAATACCAAGCGGCTGCTCGCCGACCATGGCACGAGCTTTCGCGACTACGTTGCGACGACCGCGCAGTGCTGCCCGTCGCGCGCCTCGCTGATCACCGGCCAGTACGCCCACAACGACGGCGTGACCTCGAACGGGGTCGGCTACGGAGGGCTGGTCGACAAGTCCAACGTGCTCCCGGTCTGGCTCCAGCGAGCCGGCTACCTGACCATGCACGTCGGGAAGTTCATGAACGGCTACCAGACCGTCACCGACCCTCCCTCCAAGGTTCCGCCCGGGTGGGACCAGTGGTACAGCTTCCTCGGGCACACGAGGTACTACGACTACGACCTCTACGCGAACGGCGGCGTGATGCACCGGGGCGCCGAACCCGAGGCCAACGCGACCAGGGTGGCGACCAACAAGGCCGTCCAGCTGATCGGAAGCTACGCGTCGGAGGCTCTGCCCTTCTACCTCCAGCTCGACGAGCCGGCGCCGCACATCGGAACCCAGAACGACCCCTACGGCGACTGCTCGCACGCGCCGATCCCCGAGCGTCGCGACGAGCACGCCTTCGCCGGGGCGCCCCTTCCGCGCCCGCCCTCCTTCAACGAGGCCGACATGAGCGACAAGCCGCCGTTCCTGAGCTCGGCGCCAAAGCTCGGCCCAGCCTCGGTGAGTCAGGTCCGAAGGCGCTGGCGATGCGCCCTGGCCTCGCTGCGGGGCGTCGATCGCGCGGTCGCGCAGGTCTATCGGGCCGTTAAGCGGACCGGACAGCTCAGTCGCACGGTGTTCATCTACATCTCCGACAACGGGCAGTTCTACGGCGAGCACAGGATCGAGAAGGGAAAGGTCCTGCCCTACGACGAGGCGATCCACCTGCCGCTGGTGATCAAGGCGCCGAAGCGCTACCTGAACGGCGCTGCACGGGTCAAGAAGGTCCGAAGGCCGGTGGCGAACATCGACATCGCGCCCACCATCCTCAGCCTCGCACACGCCGACCCGTGTCCCGCCAGCGGCCCGTGCCGCACGATGGACGGCCGGTCCCTGATGCCTCTGATGACGCGATCCGGCGCCTGGCCGAATCACCGTGCCGTGCTGACCGAGTACCGAGCCCAGCGGCCGGGAAGGTTCGCGACCTGCCAGTTCGGCGGGATCATCACCCGGGGGGCGCTCTACGTGGAGCACTCGCGCGTGTTCGACCCCGGCCCCGGTCAGTGCGTGCCGGCCGACCAGGTCGAGCGCTACGACCTCGGCAGCGATCCGTTCGAGCTCCACAACCTCTGCTTCGCCGGCGACCCGGCAAAATGCCCCACCGACGCAGCCCAGGCAACCCTGGAGTCGCGTCTCGCGAGGCTCCATGACTGCGCCGGGATCGAGGGCCGCGACGCGCGGGTCGACGGGCGCCCGTTCTGCGAATAGGGGCTTAGGCACCCCTTTGGGCCCGATCCGGCGCCGTTGCTACCCTGCTTTTGCGGCGGTTTCCTCCTGCCTCGTAAGCGATCCCGCAAGCAAGCGAAGCCCTCCATGACCATTACCGAGCGGCCTGCTCCGGACCGCGACGGCCCGCGCGATGAGTGCGGGGTGTTCGGCGTCTACGCGCCCGGACACGACGTCGCCCGGCTCGCCTATTTCGGCCTCTACGCCCTCCAGCACCGCGGCCAGGAGTCGGCTGGAATCGCGACCTGCGAGGGCGGCCACATCACGACCCTCCGGGAGACCGGCCTGGTCTCGCAGGTGTTCGACGAGCAGAAGCTGCGCGCACTCGAGGGCGACATGGCGATCGGCCACGTTCGCTACTCGACCACCGGCGGCTGGTCGTGGGAGAACACCCAGCCCGTTTGGCGCGACGACGGGCGCGAGGTCGCCCTGGCGCACAACGGCAACCTGACCAACGCGGTCGAGCTCTACAACGAGCTCCGCGACCGGG
>JBOGZB010000055.1:0-2701 GCA_050697175.1 Solirubrobacterales bacterium
GCTCGGCCGTGCGGCACACCTGAGCTCACGCTGCCCGTCGTAGGTGTTGTTGTCGGGGTAGCCGAATGCGTCGAGGCTCCGATCGCGCGACTTGTTGAACTCGATCCCAAGCGAGCCGACCGTCCCCTGGAGAGTCCGGGTGTGACCGTTCACCTTCCGCTTCTCGACCAGGATTCCGCCGTAGTCGAGCTTCGGGTTGCCGTTCTGGATGTAGTCGGTCTTGACGAACAGGGACTTCGCGGACCACCTCCCAAAGGGCGCGTCACCCCTTCGATAGCCGGGAACGAACACGACGCCGGATCGGAACCTTTGGGCGGCCGAATCGGCGACGCAGCTGCCCGCGGTCCAGACGAGGCTCTTGTACCTGCTGTCGACCACCGTGCCCGAGCAGGTGCGCTTGCCGCCGCTCGCCAGCTTGTAGAAGACCACCCCGTGCATGCGGTGCGAGGGGGAGGCCGGGTTGGCGACCTCGGTCGCGATGGCCCTCCGAGCCGATCCAGCGGTCGCAGCCGTAGGCACGGCCGCCGCCACGATGATCGCCGACGCGATCCAGATTGCCGATGCCCTTGCTCGCCGCACGCTTCCTCCCTGAAAGCCCGCTTGCTGCGCCGACCCTATACCGAGCGATCGCCGTGGAACAGCTGGATCGCCGGAATCAGGTAATGCGGGGCCCGGGGTCGCGGGCCGGCAGGATGCGAGCGGCATGCCTCACGCCGAGGCGACCAGCCGGCGAGGCTCGCGCGAGAAGCCGGCGGTGATCAGGATCTCCTCGACCCCCGAACCGATCACGGGCTCGCCGTCGAGGCGCTCGATCGCAAGCCGGGGCAGAAGTCCTTCCCGAACCGCGCCTGCGAGCTCGGCCACCGCTTCGGCGAGCCCTTCCGAGTCGAGTTCGGCAAGCCGCAGGACCCCACGCCCGCCCCGCTCACAGAACAGGAGCGGCTCCCCGTCACGCATCAGGACGTAGGCGCCGGGTGTGCGGCTCGGCCGTCGCCCGCCCCGGTGACTCCCGCCCGACTTCGGCCAAGGCGCCCCGGCCCCGTAGGGATTGGCCGGATCGGTCGCGGCGAGGATCACGTAGCGACCGTCTGCTCGAGGCGGCGAGCGCAGGCGCTCGACCGCGCCGGGAAGCGCGAACTGCGCCCCCCCGAGGCCCTCGACGAAGTAACCGCGTCGTGCCGTTCCCAACATCTCCAGGTTCGACATCTCGCCGTACAGGCCGGCGAACCCGCCCGGAATCCCCTCGCCGAGGACGGTCTCGCGGGTGACGATCCCATAGCGCTCGAGCATCAGCTCGGCCTGGGCGCGCAGTCGAGGTCCGCTGGCGGGCGAGCTCTCGAACAGCGGGGCGGTCAGTGACCAGCGTCCCTGCACCGCCTGCCCGGCGCCGGCGCGACGGGCGGCAAAGCGCCTCCCCCGACGCTCGCCGCGCGGGATGCTTCGAAGTCGGGACGCACGCAGCGGGGCGAACGCGTCGTTCGTCGCCTCCCCGGCCCAGGCCAGATCCCACAGCGCCGAATGGAGCTCCTCGGCGGGCAGGTCGATGTCGGCGACCAGATCGACCCAGAAACACGGCCCGCGGCCGAGCTGCTCGCGGATCGCGTCATGCGCCTCGCCCGATGGTGGCTCGAGCTTCGCCTTCGAGGGCGGCGGGCCGGCCAGCCGAACGTCCTCGCGCAGGTACAGGGCCACCTTGCCCCCGGTTCGGCCGAGCGCGCCGGCGCCGATCCAGACCAGCTCACCCCCGGTCGAGAGCTCGTCCAGCCAGGTGGGGCTGTAGGCGCCCAGTCGCCGTGGCAGCACGTCGCGCTCCCATACGTCGGGGGTCAGCGTCACGCCCTGGAGGGGGACGATCGCCTCGCGCAGGCGATCGGGGCCGGCACCGGCCGGCCGATGCGCATCGACGTTCTGCCAGCTCGGGAGGAAGACGGCGAGATCGCGGATGTCGACCGCCTCGGCCTCGGCGCGCAGGTGGGCGAGGCTGGCGCGACGCAGCCGCCGCAGGACGTCGGGATCACACCACTCGCGCTCCGTGCCTCCTGGAAGGAGCTCGCCGCGGACCAGGTCGTTCGCCCGCTCCAGCTCGCGAAGCGCTGGAGAGGGATCGACCCCGTATCGGCCGCCCAGCCGCTCGGTGGGGAACGGGCCATGCGTGCGTGCGTACCTGCGAACGATCGAGATCATCGGGTCCGGGGTCTCGCCCAGGAACGTCTCGGGGAGGCCGGAGGGCGGCGGAACCCCCAGCGCGTCCCTGTAGAGCCCTGCGTCCTCGCTCGCGATCCACCGGTCCTCGCCGGCGATCCGGACCAGCGCCGCGCGGCGCTCGCGCTCGAGCTTCTCGAGCATCGAGGTGGCCGAGTAGCCCTCGGCCACCCGCTCGGCGCACTCGCTCGGCGTCAGGTCGCCGAGCCGGCGCAGGATCTGCTGCAGCGCGTCGCGGTCCCTCGCGCGGGCGAGCTCGGCACGATGCTGGAGCGATTCCTCGACCTCGGCCAGGGCGTCGGGGTCGATCAGATCGCGGAGCTCCTCGGAGCCGAGCAGCTCGCGGAGCAGGTCGCGGTCGAGCGACAGCGCCGCCGCGCGGCGCTCGGCGTTCGGCGTGTCGCCCTCGTACATGTAGGTCGCCACGTACATGTACGAGGGCGACACGCCGAACGCCGAGCGGCGAGCGGCGGCGCTGTCGCTCGACCGCGACCTGCTC
>JBOGZB010000056.1:0-3563 GCA_050697175.1 Solirubrobacterales bacterium
CCGAGCGGCACCGACGACCCGGGCGGCGCGGGCCGCCCGGCGACGCGCCTGCCCTGTCCTGCGGCGTCGGCTTCCAGGGGAGCCGGCTGGGAGGACGGCGACTCCCTCTTCTCGGTCACGAGCTACACGCGAAAGACGGACACCGGCCATGTCTTCGGGCCCTACCTCGACAACCAGGCGAAGGAGCTCTTCGACTTCGCCTCGACCTTCAAGCCCTAGCTCTGGTTCAGCCGGCGTAACGTCCCCCGCAACGTCCGAGGGAGACGCAATCCACCGTGTCGCCGATCGGATGCGATCGGCTCTCAGCCCCGGCGCGGGGCATAATCGACCGGTGGGACAGGAGCGCGCATGAGCGCCACCGCGTCGGTCGAGCTGCTGGCCCGCGTGCCCCTTTTCTCCGAGCTCTCGAGCGACGAGCTCAAGCGGATCTCGCGGGTCGCCGTCCCGAGGTCGTTTCCCGCCGGGGTCCGCGTCTTCCACGAGGGCGACCACTCGGACGCCTGCTACCTGGTCCGCTCCGGGGATCTGCGGGTCACACGCGAGCACTCCGACGGCCGAGCCATCGCGCTGGCGACACTCAGCTCGGGCGACATCTTCGGCGAGCTCGCGATGTTCGATGGGGAGGCCCGCTCGGCCAGCGTCGAGACGCTGTCCGACTCGGAGCTCCTGGCGCTTCCGGCGGCGGACTTTCGCCGACTGCTCGCCGATCACCCGGAGATCGCGGTGAAGCTGATCGCCGCGCTCACCCGCCGGATTCGCGAGACGAACGAGCGGGTCTCTCGGCAGTCTTTCCAGACCGTCCCGAGCCGGGTCGCGGGAGTCCTGACGCAGCTGATCGCCGAGGAGGCGGCGGTCGAGGCGCGGCAGGGCGTCACCATCCGCATGACCCAGGCCGACCTCGCCCAGCTCGCCGGCACCTCGCGCGAGAGCGTCAGCCGGTTCCTCGCCACGCTCGAGCGCGCCGGGGTGGTCAGGGTGGGGCGAGGGCGCGTCACCGTCCTCGAGCCGCGGCGCCTTCACGCCTACATATTCTGATGCCGCTCGGCTCCGCGGCCCCCGAGTTCGCGGCCCAGCGCGCCAAGATGGTCGAGCGCCAGCTCAGGCGGCGGGGGATCGGCGACGAGCGGGTCCTCGAGGCTATGGCTACGGTCCCCCGGGAGCGCTTCGTGCCGGTGCGCCACCGGCGCCGCGCCTACGCTGACCGGGCGCTCCCGATCGGGCACGACCAGACGATCTCCCAGCCCTGGATCGTCGCCGCGATCTGCGAGGCGCTCGAGTTGACGGGCGACGAACGGGTGCTCGAGGTGGGCACCGGGTCGGGATACTCGGCCGCGGTCCTGGCGCGCCTGGCCCGGGAGGTGGTCACGGTCGAGCGGATCGAGCCGCTGGCCGCGGCTGCGGTCGGGCGGCTCTCGGAGCTGGGCGTCGCGAACGTCGAGGTCGTGGTGGGCGACGGCAGCGCCGGCCTCGCGGCGCGGGGCCCGTTCGAATCGATCGCCGTCCACGCCACCGCGCCGGCTCCGCCGCCCGCACTCGTGCGGCAGCTCTCGGCCGGCGGCCGCCTGGTCGTGCCGGTGGCGGACGCCGGGGCAGACATGCTGACCGTGCTGACGCGCCTCGACCAATCGGCCGACCCGTCTTCAGGCGAGGGCCTGAGAAGCGAGGTGATCGGGCCGTGCCGCTTCGTCCCCCTGATCGGCTCGGAAGGATTCCCCGAGTGAGCTGGGAGCTTTCGAATCACGTTAGGCTGGCCTCCCTATGGCCGGTGGACTGCTTGCGCTCAACTTCTTCTCCCCGACCTTCGTCGATCAGCTGAAGCGTGGCCGCAAGACGGCGACGATCAGGCTCGGCGACAAGTCGCGAAAGTACGAGCGCGGGCAGATCGTCTGGATCACCGTCGGCTACCAGCACAGCCCTCGGGAGAAGATCTTCGCCGCGGTGATCGACGGTGTCGAGGTGAAGCGCGTCAAGGAGCTCTCGCCTCGCGACGTCGAGCACGACAATCCCGAGTTCCGGCGCCTCGACGAAACGCTGAGCTTCCTTCGCCAGATCTACGGGCGCGAGATCGAGCACGAGGACACCGTGACCGTGATCCGGTTCTCCCAGGTCGTCGAGTCCGTCGGGCCGCAGTACGGCAACGGCGAGACGCCCTCCCACAACTAGCCGTGCCCGACTACGAGTTCCTCACCACGTGGTGCCTCGAGGCGCCTCGGGAGCGGGTCTGGGACGCGATCTGGGACGCCGAGCGCTGGCCCGAGTGGTGGCGGGGCGTCGTGGCGGCTCGGACGGTCGCGGCCGGCGACCGCAGCGGGGTCGGACAGGTCGGCCGCTACACGTGGCGCTCGCGCCTTCCCTACGACCTCGAGTTCGAGATGGTCACCACCACGGTCGACAAGCCCCGCCTGCTCGAGGGCGAGGCGCGCGGGGAGCTGGCCGGAATCGGGCGCTGGCGCCTCTTCGAGGAGGACGGCGAGATGCCCGTCACGGCGGTCGTCTATGAGTGGAGCGTGAGCACGACCAAGCCCTGGATGAACCTGCTCGCGCCGCTCGCCCGCCCGGTCTTCGAGTGGAACCACGACTGGGTGATGGGCAACGGCGGCGCCGGCCTCGCCGCGCTGCTCGGCTGCCGTCTGCTGGCCAGCGACTGAGCTCCTCGGGTCGCCGGAAGCGGCCCGCGCATCGTGGACGATTCTGAGTCGGTCGGACTCAGATCTGGGATTTGACAACAAACGGCCACCCGCTACACTCGGGACCGCTTGGCACTCGGACATTGAGAGTGCCAGGAGCCGGAAGCCATCCGGCGGGTCTTTTCAAACGCTCAAGCAGACGGAGGTAGCAGACGGATGAACCTCAAGCCCCTTGGGGACCGCCTGATCGTCCAGGCAATCGACGAGGAGGAAACGACCGTGAGCGGCATCCTGTTGCCGGACACGGCGAAGGAGAAGCCTCAGAAGGGCAAGGTCGTCGCCGTGGGCGACGGGCCGATCGAGGACGGCGAGCGCCGCCCGCTCGACGTCAGCGAAGGGGACGAGGTCCTCTACAGCAAGTACGGCGGCACCGAGATCAAGGTGGAGGGCGACGACCTGCTCGTCCTTCGCGAGTCCGACGTGCTGGCCAAGGTCGTCTAGCGCGGCCGAACTGTGGTGACCGCCCGCCCAGCGGGCGGGCGCGAATTGGCTTAGAAGGAGGAACGGAAAGAAATGCCTCACAAGGAGCTCAAGTACGACGCAGAAGCACGCGCCGCGCTACAGGCCGGCGTCGATGGCGTCGCCAACGCGGTCAAGGTGACGCTCGGTCCGAAGGGCCGCTACGTCGTCCTCGACAAGAAGTTCGGCGCCCCGACGATCACCAATGACGGCGTCACGATCGCCCGAGAGATCGAGCTCGAGGACGTATTCGAGAACCAGGGCGCTCAGCTGGTGCGCGAGGTCGCCACGGCGACCAACGACGTGGCCGGTGACGGCACCACGACGGCGACCCTGCTGGCGCAGATCATCGTTCGTCAGGGCCTCAAGAACGTGGCGGCCGGCGCCAACCCGCTGGCCCTGCGCCGGGGGATCGAG
>JBOGZB010000057.1:0-3618 GCA_050697175.1 Solirubrobacterales bacterium
CATCGACGCCTATCGCGAGCGCCTCGTCGCCGCGGGGAAGCTCAGCGCACGATCGATCAACAAGCGTCTCGCCCAGCTGCACGCGATCTTCAAGCGCGCCCAGCGCGTCTACGGGTTGCCGACGAACCCCGCCGCCGGCGCCGAGCGCCAGCCTCAGCGGAGCTCGGGCGACATGCGGGTCCTGGACGCCACCGAGGTCGACCTCCTGGCCTTGAAGGCCTCCGATCAGGACGGAGCGATGTTCCGCGTCGCCGCCTTCACCGGCCTCCGGCTCGGCGAGCTCCGGGCCCTGCGATGGGGCGATGTCGACTGGTCGCGGCGGATGGTCTTTGTCCGCCGCTCCTTCACCTGGGGCGAGGAGGGGAGACCAAAGTCGGGCAAGGTGCGCTCGGTGCCGCTCGTCGATCAGGCGGCGAAGGCACTCGAGGATCTGAGCCGCCGCGACTACTGGACCGAGGACGACGACCTGGTCTTCGTCGGCCCGACCGGCGGCCACGTCGAGGAGTCAGCGCTGCGGCGTCGCTTCTATGACGCGCTCGACGCGGCCGAGCTCCCGCGGATGCGCTTCCACGACCTGCGCCACAGCTTCGGGACCCTCGCGGTCCAGGTGTTCCCGCTCACCGATGTCAAGGCGTTCATGGGCCACGCCGACATCCAGACAACGATGATCTACGCGCACCACGTGCCGAGGCACGACGCCGCGGACCGGCTGACCGAGCTCCTCGACGCACAAGCCGAGGAAGTTCGACGCACATCCGACGCACGCGGTGGGGGGACGCCGAAGGGCTCAGAGGACGAAACTGGCTCTGCGAAAGGCGAAGCGGAGTGCCG
This sequence comes from Solirubrobacterales bacterium, assembly GCA_050697175.1. Taxonomy (GTDB): domain Bacteria; phylum Actinomycetota; class Thermoleophilia; order Solirubrobacterales; family 70-9; genus AC-56. Next base: position 832 of record JBOGZB010000057.1, read on the forward strand.
GAGGCAGGACTCGAACCTGCGACACGCGGATTATGATTCCGCTGCTCTAACCAGCTGAGCTACTCCGGCGGGGGTCGAATCGTAGCGGCGGTCGGTCGGGGCTTTGGGCGTCTAGGCTGCGCTCGATGGGAGATCTCGACCGGGCGGTGAGGACGGTCATCGTCGATTGCTTGGCGGTCGGCGAGGGCGAGGACGTGCTGGTCGTCTGCAACCCCGCCACGCAGGGGATCGGCGAGCGGCTTCGAGATGCCGCCGAGGAGGCTGGGGGAGAGGCGGTGCTCGTGGTGATGGCCGAGCGCGGGTCTCACGCCGAGGAGCCGCCGCCGGCGATCGCGTCGGCGATGCTCTCCTCCGACGTGCTCCTTGCGCCGACCGTGCAGTCGCTCTCGCACACCGCCGCTCGAAAGGCCGCCACCGACGCCGGCGCTCGCGCCGCCACCCTCCCCGGCGTCACGGAGGCGATGCTCGCCCGGGTGATGAGCGCCGACATGGCCGAGCTGCGCCGTCGGGGCCACGCCCTTGCGAAGCTCCTCACCGAGGGAAGCGAAGCCCACATCACCTGTCCCCACGGATCCGACCTGCGGCTCAGCCTCGAGGGCCGGGAGGGCATTCCGGACGCCGGTGAGCTGGGTGAGCGCGGCGCGTTCGGCAATCTTCCCTGCGGGGAGGGGTTCGTCTCTCCTGTGGAGACGGTTGGAGACGGCCGGCTGGTGGTCGACGGGACGATCGCGGCGATCGGCATCCCGAGCGAGCCGGTCGAGTTGGTGCTCGATGAGGGCGCGCTCGTCTCAGCGAGCGGTGACGACGGGCGCCGCCTGCTCGAGCTCCTCTCGGCCCACGGACCGGACGGGACCCGCGTCGCCGAGCTCGGGATCGGGACCAACGAGAGCGCCGTCCTGAGCGGGGAGCTGCTCGAGGATGAGAAGCTCCTCGGCACGGTGCACGTCGCGTTCGGTGCATCCGCCGGGATCGGCGGGACCGTCCAGGTGCCCGTCCACCTCGATTGCGTCGTGATGGAGCCCGACCTGGCGGTCGATGGGCGGCCGGTGGTCCGGAACGGCAGCCTCCTGATCTGAGGGAACGACCTTGCTGCTCGCGGTGCCGAACGTCTCCGAGGGCCGGGACCGGGCCCGGATCGAACGGCTGTCGGCGGCGCTCGCTCGCGGCGCCCACCTCCTGGACACGCACTCGGACCCGATTCACAACCGAACCGTTCTGACCCTCGCAGGCGAGCCCGGCACTCTTGCCGAAGCGCTCGCCGACGGCGCCCAGGCCTGCATCGACGAGATCGACATGCGCCGCCACGACGGCGCGCATCCCTGCATCGGGGCGCTCGACGTCTGCCCGGTTGTCTGGCTTCGCGACGCCGATCGCGAGGCGGCCCGCTCCGAGGCCCTCGACGCCGCCCGCCTGATAGCTGATACAGGCGTCCCGGTCTTCCTCTACGGTGATTTGGCCACCGACCCCGAGCGCCGCGAGCGCGCCTTCTTTCGGGCCGGCGGGCTCGCCGAACTCCGCCGCCGGCTCGACGCCGGCGAGCTCGTCCCCGACTCCGGCCCCGCCGGGCTTCATCCCACGGCCGGCGGGACCCTGGTCACCGCCCGACCGCCACTCGCCGCCTTCAACGTCGAGCTGCGAGCCATCGAGATCGAAGGAGCCCGCGAGGTGGCTTCGGGACTTCGCGAGGCCGGGGGTGGGCCGACCGGCGTTCGTGCGATCGCAATAGAGATGGGCACTGGGCGGATCCAGATCTCGACCAACGTCCACGACCCGATCGCGGTGCCGCTCGCCGAGATCGTGGAGAGGATCGGCGAGCTGGCTGCGGCCCGCGGCGCCCGGGTGGCGGGCGCCGAGGTCGTCGGCCTGGTCCCCGAGGCGGCGCTGCGCGGCTGGCCCGAGGACATCCGCCTCGCCCTCGACCCCGCCGCCCAGACGATCGAGCGACGGGTCGAGCTCACCTAGCTGAGCCGCCCACGGGAGCGCGATCACCTCACGGAGCGAGGCGATCTAGTCGCCGTCGCCGCTCGCTTGCCGCTCGCGAACCTTCGCCTCGAGCTGATCCATCACCGTCGGGTCTCGCAGCGTGGTCACGTCGCCAAGCTCGCGCCCCTCCGCGATGTCGCGGAGCAGCCGGCGCATGATCTTCCCCGAGCGGGTCTTCGGCAGGTCCCCGGCCCAGATGATCCGCTTCGGCCGGGCGATCTTCGAGATCCGCTGGGCCACCTGGTCGCGGATCTCGACCGCGAGCTCGTCAGTGCCGTCGAGATCACCCTCGAGCGTGACGAAGGCGCAGACGGCCTGTCCGGTCGTCTCGTCGGCCTGGCCGATCACCGCCGTCTCCGCCACCTTCGGATGCGACACGCAGGCCGACTCGATCTCCGCTGTCGAGAGCCGATGCCCGGAGACGTTGATCACGTCGTCAACTCGCCCGAGCAGCCACAGGTATCCGTCGGAGTCCCTTCGCGCCGCGTCGCCGACCAGGTACGTCGTGTCGCCGAACCGGCCGTAGTAGGTCTCTCGGAACCGCTCCTCCTCCTTGTAGAGGCTGCGGAGCATCCCCGGCCAGGGCCGTCGCAGGATGAGCAGTCCCTGCTCGCCGGGGCCGACCTCGGCGCCGTCGTCGTCGACCACCGCGGCGTCGACGCCGGGCAGCGGAGTGCCCGCCGAGCCCGGCTTGGCCGCCTGGGCCCCCGGCAGCGTCGTGATCATCATCTGGCCGGTCTCGGTCTGCCACCAGGTGTCGACGATCGGGCAGCGCTCGGCCCCGATCACCTTGTGGTACCACAG
>JBOGZB010000058.1:0-5174 GCA_050697175.1 Solirubrobacterales bacterium
GCGTCGAAGCCGACGACGAGGTGATGCGGATGGGCGACCCGGTGCCGCCGATGTTCTTCTTCAACGACCCGGACGGCAACCGGTTCCTGGTCGTCGAGAGAAGCTGAGGCCGACCGGCGACGCGGCGGACGAGCACCGCCGCATCGCCGCTCGGGCGCCCGCACGCCCTCCGGCGGGACGCACCCGCCGCGGTATGAGCTCGAGCGGCCGGTGACCGCCGCCGTCACCGCCGGGGCGGGCTTCCTGCTCGCGGTGCTGTGGTTCGATCTGATGTTCGACGTCCAGGCACGGCGGTCGAGCGGCGACGACCGGGCGCTTCCCGAGGCGGCGCTGGCGTCGATCGCCGGCTACTACGCGAGGGTCACGACCGCCGCCCGCCCGATGAACCGCCTGATCGCGCTGGTCATGGCGGCGACCCTGGTGGCGGCCGGAGTCCAGCTCGTCCGCGAGGACGTGCCCGTCTGGGTGAGCGTGGCGTCGATCGCGCTGCTGGCCGGGGCGGTGACCGTGGCGGCCGTGGCCACGGTGCCCAAGGCGGTCCGGCTCGGGACGCGCGCGGACCCGATCGGCGTGCAGAGCCGCCTCGCCGGCTCGATCCTCCGGGATCACCTGATCTGCTTCGGAGCGATCGCAGCGCTGATCGTGATCCAGCTCGGATTCGCGATCTAGCATGCGCCGCGCGCGGGAGGCCCGACGCGGCGCCGGCCTGCCGGATCTCCGGGCTCAGGCCCGACCACCAAGACGAACAGGTCCCGGCTCGTGACCGGCTAGGCTGGGTGTGTGAGCGAGGTGGAGCACGGCTTCAAGGAAGGCCAGCCGGTCTGGGTCGAGGACGGCGACGGCAAGCACCATCCGGGGGTCTTCGTGGGCGACAACGAGAGCTCCGGCTGGTTCGGGGGTGGCCCGAGCGCCTACGTCGCCCACCCCGATGCCCACCAGGCCGAGGTCGTTTCGGTCTTTCGCATCACGCCCCGAGACGAGTAGCCCGAGCCCGTGCGAGCGGCTTTGATCCACGAGACGGGCGGCCCGGAAGTCCTCCGGATCGAGGAGATGGACCGTCCCGAGCCGGGCGAGGGCGAGGTCCTGATCAAGGCACACGCCGTCGCGGTCAACCCGATCGACACCAAGTACCGGCGCGGGCTCGCCGAGGCGCCGCTGCCGAAGGTTCTGGGCAGCGACGTCGCAGGCGTCGTCGAGGCCTCGCGATCGAACCAGTTCGACGAGGGTGATCAGGTATTCGGGATGTCGGCGAGCGGGGCCTACGCCGAGTATTCGGCAGCCTCCGCGGCGCTGGTGGCGCGAAAGCCCAGCGATCTCAGCTTCGCCGAAGCCGCGGCCATACCGGTGGCCGGCATGACCGCCTGGCAGGCGGTCGTGGACCATGGCGCCCTGGAGAGCGGGCAGACGGCGCTCGTCGCGGGCGCCGCGGGCGGTGTCGGCCACTTCGCGATCCAGTTCGCCAAGCTGGCCGGCGCCCGCGTCATCGGGACCGGATCGGCCCGCAATCGCGACTTCGTCTCGGGCCTGGGCGCCGACGGATACGTCGACTACACGAGCCAGGAGGTGGGCGAGGCGGCAAGCGATGTCGATCTCGCCTTCGACACGGTCGGCGGCGATACGACCGAATCCCTGATCGGGGCGATTCGCGACGGCGGCAGGCTGATCACGATCGCGGGCGCCCCTCCGGTCGAGGCGGCAGCGGCGCGCGGCATCCGCGCCGAGAACCTGGTCATGAGCCCGAGCTCGGACCTGCTCACCCAGATCGCCCAGCTGATCTCAGACCGCGACGTACGGGTCGAGATCGCCGAGGAGATCCCGCTCGCGGAGGTGAAGCGGGCCCACGAGCTGAGTGAGGGTGGGCACGTCCGCGGGAAGCTGATCCTGACCCTGGACTGAGACGCGCGACGCGGACTCTCAGGCCCCCGGCGAACGAGGCTCGCGGCGCCGCGCTCCTCGCTCGGGGCGCCGCGCTCCGAAGCAGTATCGTCGCCCCGCGTGGCCAAGACCGCCTTCATCACCGGAGCCAGCTCGGGAATTGGGAAGGCGCTTGCCGCCGAGCTCGCCCGCCGGGGCCACGACCTGTTCCTGACCGCTCGAAGGCTCGACGCGCTGGAGCAGGTGCGCGCGGAGATCGTTGACGCTGATCCGCACCGCCGGGTCGAGGTTCGCCGACTCGACGTGACCGACGCGCCGGACGTCGCCGTGGCGATCTCCGAGGCCGCTGGGGCGTTCGGCCGGATCGACATCGTGGTCGCGAACGCGGGAGTCGGAAGCTCCGGGCCGGTCGGCGAGGGGCGGATGGCGCGTGAGCGCCAGGTGATCGAGACCAACGTGATCGGCGCGATGGCGACGATCGACGCCGCGATCGCGCAGTTTCGACTCCAGGGCGGCGGGCAGGTGGTCGGGGTGGGATCGGTGGCCGGAGCCCGCGGACTTCCCACATCGGGCTCGTACAGCGCCTCGAAGGCCGCGGTCGCCACCTACCTGGATGCGGTTCGGGTCGAGACTCATCGCGAGCCGATCACCGTGACGACTATCGCGCCCGGCTACATCGACACGCCGATCAACCAGGACATGAAGAGCAGGCCCTTCCTGATCAGCGTCGACAAGGGCGCGAAGGTGATGGCCGACCTGATCGAGCGAGGAGTCGGCTACGCGACGGTCCCGCGCTTTCCGTGGACCATCGTCGTTCCGCTCCTGCGGGTGCTTCCGACGTCGCTGCTCGCGCGGGCGATGCCCGATCGCGAGTTCTCGGCTCCCGACGATCCGGCGAACGGCGACGCCGACCGACCCTAGCCGGGTTCGGCGCCGAGGTCGACCGGGGTGCCGATGGGTAGCCACCGGAACATTTCTGCGATCTCCTGCGGCGCGCCCGCGAGCTCGCGCTCGATCTCCGCGCGGCCTTCGCGGAAGTGCTTCCAGCCCTCGTAGTGGATCGGGATCGCCGTGCGCGGCCGAACCCGGGCGAGGAGCTCCAGGGCCTGAGCGGCCGTCATCGTGTAGTGGAGCGGGCCGGTGATCGGGAACCTGACGCCCCCCAGGTGGACGAGCGCGGTGTCGACGCTCAGCCGGTCGGCGACCTCGAGCACCCCGTCGTAGAGGACGGTGTCGCCGGTGATCCACAACTGGCCGTCGGCCTGGCCGTCCCAGGCGAGCGCGAATCCCACCACCTCGCCGACGATCGGATGGCTGAGTGGAGGCCCGTGGCGACACGGTGTCGCGGTGATCTCGATCGGCATGTGGCCATCGGCCTCGAGCCGCGTCGTCGTCCAAGGCGCCAGCCCTCGAGCGCCGCCTTGGAGGCGTTGGGCGCCGGGGGTCGTCGTGACGACCGCGCCGGCCGAGGGTAGGAATGCGCGGCCAGCGGGGTCGAGGTTGTCGCCGTGATGGTCGTGGCTGAGCAGCACAGCATCGATCTCGCCCAACTGGTCGGGCGTCATGCTGGGGCCGGCGACCTTGTCGGACGAGGTGCCCCATCCGAACCTGTAATGGCCACCCGGCGGGTCGAAGGTGGGGTCGGTCAGCAACCGCCAGCCGCCGACCTCGATCAGGGCGGTCGGGCCGCCGATGTGGGTGACCGTCACTCCATCCATCGAACCCCCCTCAGTTGACACGCATCGATGGAGCCCATCCTCCCCGATTGCGACCGGGCCTGCACGCCGCCCGCCCCCCGTCCCGCGCCACGCCCGCCCGCCCGCCCGTCGCCCGGCTGGCGCATTTCAGTCGGTATGCGACCGAAAAGCGCCACGCCCGGAGGCTGACCCTTAGCCTTCGCCGATGCTCGGCGACCTCGCCCTGGGCGCGCTGATCTCGTTCGGGATCGCGACCATGACCACGCCTGTGGGGGTGTCGGGAGCTGTGTTCCTGGTTCCGGTTCAGGTGAGCGTGCTGGGCGTGGCGAACCCCGCGGTCACCCCGACGAACCTCCTCTACAACCTGATCGCGATTCCCGGGGCGCTGTTCGAGTTCCGCCGCCAGCGACCGATCGGCGGCCCGCTCCTTCGACTGTTGGTCCTCGGAACGGTGCCGGGGGTGGTCGTGGGCGGTGTCCTGAGGGTGGAGGTCCTGCCGGGTGCCGACGCGTTCCGGGTGGTCATGGCCGCCGTCCTGATTCCGCTCGGAGGGTGGCTGGCGACTTCGTCTCCGCTCGTCCGCAAGGCGACACCCGGGGTCGCCGAGCGCCGGCGAATCGCCCTGCTCGCCCTCGGGGTCGGGGTGGTGGGGGGGATCTACGGGATCGGCGGAGGATCGATCCTCGCGCCGGTCCTGGTCGGGATGGGATTCGCCGTCGCCGAGGTTGCGCCCGCCGCCCTCGCCGCGACATTCCTGACCTCGATCGCCGGAGTGCTCACCTTTGCCGTGCTCAGCTTCAGCGCGAGCGGAGACGTGGCGCCCGACTGGGGACTGGGGGTCGCGCTCGGCCTCGGCGGACTCGCGGGCGCGTCGATCGGGGCGCGACTCCAGCCGCGCCTCCCCGAGGGGCTTCTGCGTCGAGCCCTGGGGATCTTGGCGCTCGGCCTCGGTCTCGGCTACGCGGTCACCGTTCTAACCTGAGCCCCGCGGCGAGCCTAGTGCTCAAGCACCCTGAGCCGCACTTCCATCCAGCGGTCGGATCGCGGCTCTTCGCGAGATACTGCCCAGGCGATGTCGCAGGAGAACGTCGATGCTGTCCGTCAGCTGGTTCAGGCCTTCAACCGGCGTGACCTCCCGGCCATGACGCGGTGGTTCGGCGCGGAGATCGAATGGATGCCTGGGGGGCCCGCCGCCGTGGAGCGTCCGGTATACCGGGGGCTCGATGACGTCTCCGGTGGGTTCGTCGCAACCTGGGAGACCTGGGACGTGTTCTGCCTCGAGGAGCAGGAGGTTCGCGATCTGGGTGAATCGGTCTTGTGGCTGGGTCGCTCCCACCTGAGAGGCGGCGCAAGTCACCTCGACCTCGACGAGGAGTTCGCTGTCCGCCTGCTGATGGACCATGGCAAGGTCGTCTGCATGCATGGCTTCTCCGCATGGCAGGACGCCCTTCGAGCCGCCGGGTTCTCCGAGTAAGCGATGTCGCAGAGAGCACGGAACCGGGCCATGCTGGAGGCAGAACTTGGCCTTATGCGTACTCCGGGCGCCCGGCCGTCCGGTAGACCTGGATGATCAGCCCTTTCGGCGTGACCTGCGACTCGGCC
>JBOGZB010000059.1:0-2638 GCA_050697175.1 Solirubrobacterales bacterium
CGTCGGAGCCGATCCCCTTGCGCATCGCCTCCTTGAGGCCGACCGCGTAGCCGATCGACGTCGAGGCGTGGCCGGCGCCCATGACGTCGTGCTCGGACTCGAACACCGAGCAGAAGGGCGCCAGGCCGCCGTACTGGCGGATCGTCTCGAGGCGGTCGCGACGCCCGGTCAGGACCTTGTGCGGGTAGGCTTGGTGGCCGACGTCCCAGAGGATCTTGTCGCGGGGCGAATCGAGCAGGCTGTGGAGGGCCACGGCCAGCTCGCAGGTGCCCAGGTTGGCGCCGAAGTGGCCGCCGATCTCGCCGATCACGTCGATGATCAGCTCGCGGACCTCCTGAGCGAGAGCCTGGAGCTGCTCGTCGCTCAGCTCCTTGAGGTCGTCCGGCCCCTCGACTCGATCGAGGAGCCGCTCCCCCACACCGCCATCTGCGCTTCGCTTGTCGCTCATGCCTGGCGAGTGTGGATGAACTCCGTCACCTGGGCGAGGTCGACGGGGTCGCCGCCCACCTCGCCGAGCGCCTCCTGGGCGCGCCGGTGCGACTCGCCGGCCAGCTCGCTCGCGCGCTCGAGCCCGAACAGGCTCACGTACGTCACCTTGCCGTGCCTTTCGTCGCTGCCCTGGGGCTTCCCGAGCTCCTCGTCGCTGCCGGTCACGTCGAGGATGTCGTCGACGATCTGAAACAGGACGCCGAGCTCGTCGGCGAACCGGCGATACGCGCGCGCCTCGGCGTCGCCGACCCCCTCGAGAGTCAGGACCACTCCGACGCTGGCGGCGATCAGCCGTCCCGTCTTCAGCGAGTGGAGGCGGCGGAGCTCGGCGGGGCCGAGCCGTTCCTGGGTGACGTCCATGTACTGGCCGCCCACCATCCCGTCGACGCCGATCGCCCCGAGCAGCTCCGCCATCGCGGCGAGGACCGCCGCCGGGTCGGAGCGCTGTTGCTCGGCGAACAGGCGAAGCGCCTCGGCGAACAGACCGTCGCCCGCCAGGATCGCGACGTTCTCGCCGAACCTCACATGCGATGTCGGGCGCCCGCGTCGAAGCTCGTCGTCATCCATCGCGGGCAGGTCGTCATGGATCAGCGAATAGGTGTGGATCAGCTCGATCGCGGCCGCCGTCGGGAGCAGCGACTCGGGCTCGAGCCCGAGCGAGCGAGCGGTGGCGAGGGCGAGGACGGGGCGGATCCTCTTGCCGCCGGCCATCAGCGAGTAGCGCATCGCCTCATCGAGTCCCTCCGTATCGGCGATCGGCGAGAAGCGGAGCCCGTCCAGGTACGCCTCGACCAGCTGGCGGAGATCCTCGGGGTAGTCGGGTCTGAGCGCCGTCTGGCCCTCCGGGCTTCCCTTCACGAGCCCGCGCCGGCCCTCAGGTCGCGAAGCTCGGCCTCCATCTCCGCGCTGGCTTTGCCCACGAGGTCGGCGGCCTCGCGCGCCAGGCCCTCAGCCTCCTCGCTTTCCAGCTCGGGCTCGCCGAAACGCGCGGCGATCGCCCGTAGTCGCTCGACCAGCTCATCGGTGCTCGCCATGGACGGCAAACGGTACCTGGCGTGGGGCGGCGCGGCGGGCCCGAGCACCCGATAGGTCAGCCTGAGTGCTCGGCCCTGGCGGCCGCGGCGAGGATCCCGTTCACGAAGCCAGGGGCCTCGGCGCCGCAATATCGCTTCGCCAGCCCGACCGCCTCGTCGATCGCGACTTCGGCAGGTATGTCGTCGCGGTGATGGAGCTCGAACAGGGCCACCCGCAGGATGCTCCTCTCGAGCGCCGCGATCCGCTCGACGTCCCATCCGTGGGCGAGCGCGCCGATCTCGCCATCCAGCGCCGCCCGGTTCTCCTCGACCCCGTCGACGAGCTCGCGGGTGAACGGCTTCAGCGGATCTGGTGTCTCCGCGGCGGGCGGAGCCCCGCGCACCTGTCGCTCGTAGAGCGCGAACACCGCCGCGCGACGCTGATCAGAGCGACGCACGGGGCTCCCGCGCCGCCACGAGGCGCTCAGACTCGGGAGACGTACTCACCGCTGCGGGTGTCGACGCGGATCCGATCGCCCTCGTTGACGAACAGCGGCACCTCGACCCGGACCCCCGACTCGAGCGTCGCCGGCTTGGTCCCGCCGCCCGATGCGGTGTCCCCCTTGACGCCCGGCTGGGTCTCGGTCACCGCCATCTCGACCGCACTCGGCACCTGGACGCCAGCCGGCCGCTCGTCCACGAACAGCACCTCGACCTCGGAGTTCGGAAGCACCCACTGCATCGCCTCGCCGGCGAAGTCACGGGCCAGCTCGAGCTGCTCGAAGTCGGCGCTGTCCATGAACACCGCCGCATCCCCCGAGTCGTAGAGGTACTGCATCCGGCGGGTCTCCGTTCGCACCGGGCGGAACTTCTCGCCGGCGCGAAAGGTCTTGTCCTGGACGCTGCCGTCGTCGAGCTTTCGCAGCTTGGTGCGCACGAACGCGCCCCCCTTGCCCGGTTTGACGTGCTGGAACTCGACGATCCGGAAGATCGACCCGTCGACCTCGATATGGGCGCCGTTCTTGAACTGGTTGGTCGATATCGCCACGCCCGCAGGAGCGTAGATGGTCGGGCGGTGGTGGGTCCGAGCGGCACCGCACTTCGACCCAACGGCCGCAGGATGCACTGGCCAGCCA
>JBOGZB010000060.1:0-2546 GCA_050697175.1 Solirubrobacterales bacterium
CCATCGAGGAGTGGCCGACACAGACCCAGCCTCGAAAGATCGACTCGACCTCCCAATCGAAGACGCCGGCGTCCACGAACGCCTTCGGGGGCAGCATCGTGGCGCGCTCGACCGGCTGGAGGTTGGCCTCTATGTCGCCCGGGTCTAGGTTGAGCGTGGGCTGCGGTCGATCGTTCAAGGCTCCGCCTCCTGGTTTGCGTGTTCGCGCCGCGTCCCGGTCCTGTCGCGCCGCGTCCGGGTTGCTTCGCGTCTGTTGACCTTGTAGTCAATCGCATGTTAGTCTGCCGAGCCGATGGAGGTCAAGTCGCTCGATCCCGCCTCCGGCGCCCCCGGAACCACCCCCGTCGAGCTCGACGAAGGGGCTCGCGAGCTTCAGGCGCGGGCGCGCGAGTTCGCCGAGCAGGTCCTGATCCCGCTCGAGGAGGAAGCCGAGCGCCGCGGCGGCAGGCTGCCCGACGACGTCGTCGCCGAGGTGAAGCGAAAGGCAGTCGACGCGGGGCTCCAAGGCGGCCTTCACGCCCGCGACCACGGCGGGCAGGGCTGGACGCGGCTCGAGTGGTGCCTGGTCGAGGAGCAGTACGGCCGGACCACCAACGCGATCCACTGGCACGTGCCGAACGCCTACAACGTCTGGGCGCACGGGAGCGCCGAGCAGATCGACCGCTACCTGCGGCCGGCCCTTCGCGGCGAGCTCAAGGACGCCTACGCGGTGACCGAGCGCGACGCCGGCTCCGATCCGTCGGCGATCGAGGCGCGAGCCGAGCCCACCGCAGACGGATTCCGGCTGAACGCCGAGAAGTGGTTCGTGACGGCGGGGGACGTCGCGAGCGTCTACGTCGTGATGGCCAATGTGGTCGACGGTTCCAAGCGGCTTCCCACCCTCTTCGTGGTCGACCGCGACCGGCCCGGGGTCGAGATCGTCGCCGACCCCGACTACACCCACAACTACCCGGAGGGCCATCCGACGATCCGCTTCCGCGACGTCGAGCTCTCGGCCGAGGACGTGATCGGCGGCGTCGGAGGCGGCGACGAGCTCCAGCGCTCCTGGTTCACCGAGGAGCGCCTCGGGATCGCGGCCCGCTGCGGCGGGGCGATGTGGCGGCTGCTCGACGAGACGGTTGCATGGGCCCGCGGCCGCGAGCAGGGCGGGGCGCGGATCTACGACCATCAAGGCGTCTCGTTCCCGCTCGCCGACTCGGCCGCCGACGCGGCGTGCGGCCGCCTGCTCACCCTCACCGTCGCCTCGCTCGCCGACACCGGGGCCGACCCGAAGGTCGTCCACCACAAGGCCTCGATGGCGAAGCTGTTCACGAGCGAGGCCGCATGGCGCTGCGCCGACCGCTGCGTACAGGCCTTCGGCGGACGCGGCTACCTGCGCTCGAACGTCGCCGAGCGACTGCTGCGGGAGATCCGAGTCGACCGGATCTGGGAGGGGACGAGTGAGATCCAGCGGCTGATCGTCGCCCGGGGCCTCGAGCGGCGCGGCGTGGAGACCATCCTCCACTAGCCAGGTGCCGCGGAGCCGACCCTCCACCGACGCGGCGGCCCCTCACCCAAACGGTCGAAGCAGGCCGGGTGAGGAAGGATGGGCGGCGGGCGATGCCCGAGCCGATCCAGCCATCCGTCGCGTGAACGACCCCTTCCCAGCCCCGAGCCTCCGCCCGCTGCTCAGCCCGCGCTCGGTCGCGGTGGTGGGCGCCAACGACCGGCCGGGGTCCTATGGGGACATCGTGCTCAGCAACCTGGCCCGGGCGGGGTACGACGGGGACGTCTGGGGGGTCAACCCCCGCCGCACTCAGGTCCACGGGCGCCCGTGCGTACCGTCGGTCACCGACCTCCCCGAGCCGGTCGATGCCGTGGTCGTGGCGATTCCCGCCGCCGGCGTTCCCGGCGTGATCGTCGACACGATCGCCCGCGGATGTGGCGGGGCGATCGTGATCTCGGCGGGGTTCGGAGAGATCGCGGAGGGACGCGGCCTCGAGCGCGAGGTCCGCGACCTGGCGCTGGCCGGCGGGCTGCCGCTCTGCGGGCCGAACGGCAACGGGATCGTCGCGGGCCCAGCGCGGGCGCCGATGTGGGGGGATTCGTTGCCCCCGCTCGAGCCCGGACCTGTCGCGATGATCTCGCAGAGCGGGAACGTCGCCGTCAACGCGCTCGGCTCGCGGCGGGGGATCCGCTACCACACGGTCCTCTCGACCGGCAACCAGGCGGTGCTCGACGCGAGCGACTGGCTTCGCGCCGTCTGTGAGCTCGACGGGGTCGGCTCGATCGCGATGTTCCTCGAGGAGGACGGCGACGGCGCGCGGCTCGCCGAAGCGCTTGCGCGATGCGCCGCGCGGGGGATCGGCGTCGCGATCCTCAAGGCCGCCGCATCCGAGGCGGGAGCCCGGGCCGCGTCGGCCCACACCGGCGCGGTGGCCGGCGACCACCGGGTCTTTCGCGCGCTCGTGGCGGAGGCCGGCGGCATCGCCGTCGAGGACCCGCACGAGCTGCTCGAGGTCGCCAAGGCGCTGGCTGTCGGGCGCCGCGCCCCCCGGCCGGGACTG
>JBOGZB010000061.1:0-11227 GCA_050697175.1 Solirubrobacterales bacterium
CCGGGTCGACGGGCGTGGAAGCGACGAGGAGCGCCGCCGGCGCCGGGGAGATCGCCTGGTCGCCACGATCGACTCGCTGGTCGACCAGCTCCAGACGATGCGCGGCGCCGCGATGAAGGCGGGACAGGTGCTCTCGACCGTCGAGTTCCCGGGGCTCGATCCCGACCAGAACGCTCACCTCCAGGAGCGGCTCGCGTCGCTTCGAAACGACGTCCCGCCGGTCGCCTGGAAGCAGATGCGAAAGGTGATCGCCGAAGACTGGGGCGATGGCCCGGAGCGGGTGCTGGCCTCGATCGACGACGAGCCGGCCGCCGCCGCGAGCATCGGGCAGGTCTACCGCGGGCAGACCACCGACGGGCGCGAGGTCGCCGTCAAGGTCCAGTACCCGGGGATCGCCGAGGCGGTCGAGTCCGACATGCGGAACCTGCGCATGCTCGCCCCGGTGCTGCGGCGGCTGATGCCCGGCCTCGACGTCAAGCCTCTGCTCGCCGAGCTCGGCGAGCGGATCGCCGCGGAGTGCGACTACGAGCTCGAGGCGTCGAGCCATCGTCGCCTGGCGCGACATTGGCGCGACCATCCGTTCATCGCGGTCCCGGCGGTCGACACCCAGCTCAGCCGCCGCCGGGTCCTGGTCAGCGAGTGGGTCGACGGGATCGGCTTCGACCAGGTGGCCGACCGGCCCGATCAGGTGCGCGACCGATATGCCGAGATCGTCTATCGGTTCTTCTACGGAGCCGCGGGCGAGCTCGACCTGGCGCTCGGCGACCCCCATCCGGGCAACTACCTCCTCTGTGACGACGGCCGGGTGGCGTTCCTCGACTTCGGGATGCTGCGTGACCTCCCCCGCGGCTACCTGGCTCGCGAGGGGACGATCTTCGCGGCGATCCGCGGCGACGACGCCCCGAGACTGGTCGGGGCGATGCAGGAGCTGGGCTACCTGGGGAAAGACGGCGATTGGAACGGTCCGCTCCTGCTCGAGCACATGCGCGCCATGTCGTGGTGGCTTCGAAGCGACGACCCGGTTCGCCTCGCCCCCGAGGACATCTGGAGGGGCAGCGCTCCGCTTCGAGAGGAGCGCGACGGACAGCTCATGCAGCAGCTGCGGAGCATGACGATGCCGCCCGAGGCGCTGCTCCTGCGGCGAATGGAGGGCCTGCTGTTCCAGGTCGCCTCGACTCTTCGCGCACGCGCGCCGTGGGGCGCCCTCTTGCGCGAGCTGATCGAGGGCGGCGAGCCGGTGGGCGAGCTCGGGGCCGAGCACGCCGCCTGGCTCATCGACCGGCGGCGCCCTCGATCAGGACGCTCGATCGCTCCTGAAGCACCCGCCGGCCGCTGACGTCGCGGGCTCGAACCAGGGTCGGGCGGGGCGCGCGGTACCGCCACAGGGTGCAGCACGGGGCCATCCTTCGACGCTCGACTGGGTGGAAGCCGTCGGGCGGCGAGACCGAGGGGAGCGTGGCGAGCACGTCGATCTCGCGCACCCGCACGGCTCCGAACCGAGAGGAGCGGAACTCGCGGGCCTTCCGATACAGCGCGATCGGCTCGTTGCCGTTTCGCGGTACCACCAGAACCCGGGGACCGGAAGCCGGGCCGATCGCCGCGGCGGCCGCCCGCCAGTCGGGCCGCTGCATCTGGGCGCTCGCGAAGACCCCGACGATCACCACGCCGAAGGCGGCGATCGCCGCACCGGCGCCCGCGAGGCCGAGGCGCCCAGCTCGCGCGCATCCAAGGCCGATTCCCGCCGCGAGCAGGAGCGGAACCAGCGCCCCGATCAGGTTGCGCGGGTCGACGAAGTCCAGCCCCCCCGCCGCCAGGGCGAACGGGACGATCAGGGCGGCGCCGCCCACGGCGGCGAACACGATCCCGCCCCGGCGCTCGCTGGCGGACGCCCGCCTGACCAAAAGGAAGAGGGCGAGCCCCGCGGCGAGCAGGCCGACGATCACCGCGGCGTCGCGAAGCAGGCGAACGGGCGGGCTTCCCGACAGGCCGGCCGGCTCCGCGCTGGCGAGGAATCCGACCACCGTCCCGCCGACCCGATGCAGGATCGGGACCGTCGTGAAGTGGTTTCTGCGGCCTGACCCCTCCTGGGCGATCGCCAGCGGCAGGAGCGCGAGCCCGGCGACGACGGTCGCGCCGAACGCCACGACCGGCCGCCGACGAGGCCGGCTCGTGGCGAGCAGCCACAGCCCTTCGGCCCCGACGACGAAGGCGGCGAAGTAGTGGGAGCAGATGGCCAGCGCGGACGCCGCGGCCCAGAGCGCCAGGTTGCGGGGCGACGGATCGGACAAAGAGCGCGCGAAGAACACGAGGCCCCAGGCGATCAGCAGCACCACGAGGGCGTAGGAGCGTGCCTCCTGTGAGTACCAGACCAGGTAGGGGTTGAAGGCGACCAGCGCGGCCGCGATCAACCCGGCCCGCCCGGAGCCGAGCTGGCGGGCGGCGAGGTACGCGGCGGGCACCGTAAGGCAGCCGATCAGCGCCGATAGCGAACGGAGCCCGACCTCTCCGGTCCCGAACAGCTTCGCCCACGGCCAGGCGAGCAGGTAGTAGAGCGGCGGGCTGCGCTCGGAGTGGACCACCACGCCGAGCATCTGTCCGAGCCCCCCGCGAAGGACGCGCCAAGCCGTGACCGCCTCGTCGTGGTCGTAGCTCTGATGGCCGAGAGTGGCGAATCGCACCACAGCGGCCGCCCCGACGATCGCCGCCAGGAGCACCAGCTCGCGATCGGCGGCGCGCCATCGACCTCCCGAGAGCTGCCCGGAGTCGCGAAGCGCAACCGGCATCGCTGCCAAGATGACACCCCCAGATGAAATCCTCGTGAAGCGGCTGCTTGCCCCGGTGATCGGGTGGCTAGACGGTCGAGCCGGCCGGCGGGGCGGTCTCGTTGGCCGCCATCAGCGCGACGAGTTGCTCACTGAGTTCAGTGCGCAGCCCACGATCGGAGCCGGCGAGGGGTTTGCCGGTGGCGCGGTCGACCAGGTTGTGGGCCTCGTCGGGATCGCGCTCGAGGTCGTAGAGCTCGTACTCGCTCGCTGCGTCACCATCCGGGTCGAAGTAGACCGCCAGCTTTCCGCGCGCCGTCCGCACGGCGCGGATCCGGTTTGGCTGGCCCGGCACGTCTTGGAGCGCGGTCGCCGCCTGGTGGTCGTCATAGGTGAAGTGGATGGCGTCTTGGACCGACGGCGCAGGCGTCGGATGGCTGAGGATCTGATCGAGCCCGGCGGGGTCGGGCCGGCCCCGCTCGGGCCTCGCCATCTGGGCGAGCACCGGGGACAGGTCGCGCCCGCGAAACGGAGCCACCGTTTCGGCGCCGGCGATCGTGGCGACGGTCGGCAACAGGTCGATCAGCGACGCGAAGGCATCGGTCTCGGCCGGCTCGGGGAAGAGGACCGGGTTAGAGACGACCAGCGGGATGTGGATCGTCTCCTCGTACGCGTTGAACGCCTTCTGCCTCAGCCCGCCGTGGGAGAGCCCCATCTCGCCGTGATCCGCGCAGCGGAAGATCACCGTGCGCGAGCGAAGCGACTCGGGGTCCGCCGGGTCGCCGAGCGCGTCGAGGAGGCGGCCGATCTGAGCGTCCACGACCCGGTGGAGGTGAGCATAGAAATTGACGTAGTCGAGCTTCGCCCGCTGATCGTGCAGCGGCCCCAGATAGGCCGTCATGCCCATCCGCATCAGCGCGTGCACGGTCGGCTTGTTTGACATCTCCTCCGCGACGGTCGGCGGCAGCTTCACGTCGAGGTCGCCGAACTCCGCCCTCGAGTAGCCGCCTCCCACGTACTGGGCCGGATAGCCGAGCACGTCGTGCGGGTTTACGAGCGAGACCGCGAGGCAGAACGGCTCGGGGAGGTCGGGCCGGCCGAGCCAGGCCTCGGCCTGGCGCGTGTAGAGCTCATCCCAACCCTGGCCGAGCGGCCCGGCGTTTCCCGCCCCGAAGTGCTCGGCCTTGGCGTTCTCTCCGGCGTCGGGGGGCTCCCAGTCGGCGAAGCCGTAGTCGCGCCGCAGCCGCTCGGCATCGGCCGGCCCCCAGCCCGCCAGCAGAGGGCCGTCGCCCCGCGGGTGCGTCAGGTGCCACTTGCCCTTGTAGCCGACCTCGTAGCCGGCTCCCCTCAGGACCTGGGCGAGGTTGGGCGTCTCGGGACGCAGCTCGGGCTCGCCCCCGGACTTCGGGCCCAGCTGGAGCAGTCCGCGCCCGAACTGGCGAAGCGCCCGCTTTCGAGGCGCGCTCCCGGTCCGAAGGATGTCGAGGAGCGTGCCGGCGACGGCCGCCGCGTTTCGTGGATCCGGCCGCAGATCGGCGCGGGTGTGGGTGAGCGTGACGCCGTGCTGGGCCGGGTACTGACCGGTCAGCAGGGTGGCGCGGCTCGGGGAGCACATCGACGTGTTGCAGAACGCCCGGCTGAAGCGCAGGCCGGTCTGGGCGAGGCGGCGGTCGTTGGGCATCAGCTGGTCGACCCAGCCGGGCTCCTCGGGCCAGTGGCACGGATGGCGCTGCTGGTCGGTGATCACCAGCAGGACGTTCGGCGGACGATCGCTCACCAGTGGAAGGGGCAGCCCTTGGCCTCGAAGTCGTGCCTGCTCAGGTAGCTGCCTCTGGGCAGGTAGCGCCCCATCACCTGCGGTGCCGTGTTCGGCTTGGTGACGTCCCACGAGGAGTGGTGGAAGCCGCGCGCCGGGACGACGTTCCGGGTCACGAGCGAGCCCGCGTCTCGCCGACCCGCCCCGTCGCCGATCGGGTCCGCGGGCAGCCAGGCGACCCCGCAGCGCCGCGTCGCGTTGTCGGGGCGGTTCGCCGCTTTGCCCACGACGATCACGTAGCGCCGGCCCTTCGCGAGCGGAAGCTGCTCGTCGTAGAGGCACTTGTACGTCCCGGTGACGGCGAGCGACTCCTCGACGCACATGTCCCACTCGCGAAGCTGGCCGTGGCCCATGGTGCGCTCGCCGGCCTGCGTTCGCGGCACGGTCGGCAGCTTTCCGCGGACCGCCAGGAGCTGGCCGTAGCGGAAGCTGTAGGCGCCCGACATGTAGCGGGCGTCGAGGTTGTTGTAGAAGGTCCCGACCGGGGTCGGGTCCGCCGCGGCGTGCTGGGCCGGGGTCTTGAAGAAGCTCAGCAGGTAGCCGAGGCTGAAGAACTTCTCGAACGAGAAGCGCGGATCGGCGGGGTTGGTCGCCGGGTCCTTGCCGGGCCAGTTGACGAAGTGCTGGTAGACGGGGAGGGGGAGGTTCTGGGTCTGGTAGTCGTGGTTGGAGTTGAGCGCCCTGCACATCGCTCGGCCCTTGAGAACCGTCCCGTCGGCGAGCTTCAGGCTCGGCTTCGGGAGCGGCTCGCCCCCGAGCCGGTTGCGGCCCCGATCGGGCACGTAGACCCTGTAGAGGATGTCCTGGTAGGAGTCGCCAGAGGAGTCGGGAACCGCGTAGAGGGTGTTCGGCGCGGGGCGCCGGGGAACGTCCTTACCGCGCACCGTGACCTTGTACGAGCGGCGCGGCAGGTCGCGCCGATGGCCGGCGATGAACGGGTTGACCGAGCCCCGGTCGGGCCGGGTCCGGTAGTCGGGCAGCGAGTTGGTGGCCATGCCGTTGTCGATGTAGGCGCTCAGTGACTGGAACCTGGCGTGCGCGAACTTTCCCCGCAGGATCACCCGGCCTCCCGGCGGGGTCGCGAACTTCGCGCCCCAGTAGGTGATCTCGCTGCCCGGGAATCCCTGGTTCGTCTTCGGGTTGACGTTCGTGAACGGCCCGGTCCAAAAGCAGCTCGCGACGGGAAGCTGGTCGGGGTTGTAGCCGGTCGGCACCGAAGCGCCGGCCTCCGCGGGCACGATCATCCACACTCCGAGCACGGCCAGGAGCGCGAGTCCGCGGCGCGCCGTCACCGGCGGCCGTTCCCCTCGGCCGGCGCCGGCCCGGCGGCGACCGCGGCCTCGATCGTCGTGACGAGGCTCGACCCCAGCATCTGGACGAGCTCGGCCTTCGGCACGCCGCTTCCCCGCCAGGCATCGAGCGCGGCCTCGCCGAACGCGAGGAAGCCCTCGAGCGCGATCCGGACCAGCGGCGGTGGGGTGGGTCTGCCGAGGTGGTTGGTCGAGATGTTGGCGATCACCGTCTCGCGATAGGCGACGGCGATGGCGATCACCTCGGGGTCGACCGACCCGCGGGACTGGCGGTGGAGGCGCCACGCATCGCTCGGCTCGGAGGCGTGGTCGATCATCCGCTCGAGGTTGGCGGCGAGCCGCTCGGGAAGCGGCACCGAGCCGTCCGTCGACCACTCGCCGGTCAGCAGGGCGCCGGCCCTGTGGACCGCGGCTCGCAGCAGCTCGCTGCGGCCTCCGGGGAAATAGTGGTAGACGAGGTTCCGGGTAACCCCGGCCCGCTCGGCGACCCGCGCGAATCCGAGGCCCTCGATGCCTTCGCGCGCCGCGATCGCGAGCGCGGTGTCGATCAGCTGCTCGCGCCGGACGTCCGGCGCGAGGCGCTTCGGCGCTTCGACGGCTCCCATCGGTGCCCATCCTAGCCTATTGGCGCGCTGTGAAATAAGCCGCGCGGGCTCAGTTAGGACCGCCGAATTAGGTAACCCTAAGTTCTGCTAGTGTGCCGCGCGCATTCCAACCGCAGTGATCGGAATTGAATTGGAGGACGGTTGATACCCACCTACGTGATCGGGCTCCGCGAGGGCCTCGAGGCGGCGCTCATCGTCGGCATCGTTGCGGCGTTCCTGCGCCAGCAGCATCAGGGGCGGGCGCTTCGATACGTGTGGGCCGGGGTGGCGATCGCGGTATGTGCGTGCGCGGCCGCCGGTGTGGCGCTCGAGGTCTTGAACGAGCAGCTGCCGCAGCGACAGCAGGAGCAGCTCGAGACCGTGGTCGGATTTGCCGCGGTCGGGATCGTCACCTTCATGATCGTCTGGATGCGTCGCCACGCCGCCGGGCTGCGCGCCGAGCTCGAGCGAAGCGCCGCGACGGCGCTCGCGACCGGGTCGGTGGTCGGCCTGGTCGGAATGGCCTTCTTCGCGGTGCTTCGCGAGGGCCTCGAGACGGCCGTCTTCCTGCTCGCCGCCTTTCAGGCCTCTGACAACGCGCTCTTGGCCGGGCTCGGAGCGCTGCTCGGGGTGATCACCGCGGTGATCATCGGCCTCGGCATCTACCGCGGCGGCACCCGGATCAACCTGGCTCGATTCTTCCGAGTCACCTCGGCGCTGCTGGTCTTGATCGCGGCAGGGCTGCTGGCGACGGCCGTCCACACGGGGCACGAGGCCGGTTGGATCAACAGCCTCCAAGGTCAGGCGCTCGACCTGAGCTGGCTCGTCGTCCCGGGCACCGTCACCTCGTCACTTCTGACCGGGATGCTCGGGCTCCAGCCGCTGCCCACCCAGGCCGAGGTCCTGGTCTACCTCGCCTATGCGGTCCCGATGCTGACCTACGTGCTCTGGCCCCAGCGCCGGGCGCCGGTGCGCCGGCGACCCGTCGAGGAGACCGCGAGCGCTTGAGCGCGGCCTCGCCGACCGGCGCCCACCCGCCGTCGATCAAGTGGAGGCAAGGATGAGAAACGGAGCCGTTGCGCTCGGCGCGCTGCTCGCGATCGGCCTGGCCGGGTGCGGCTCGACCGACGGTGAGCCGGGCTCGAACGAGGCCGCCTTCACCCTCAACGACGCCGGGTGCACCCCCGTCGACAGCAAGGTGGCAGCCGGGACGACCACCTTCAAGATCACCAACGGCGGCACCTCGAAGGTGAGCGAGATGGAGCTCAAGGACGAGTCGGGCGCGATCCTCGGGGAGAGCGAGAACGTGGTCGAGGGAGTTCCGGGCCAGTTCACCCTCAACGTCGAACCCGGCAAGTACATCGTCAGCTGTCCGAACGGCGACACCGACGATCAGGGCACGCTGGTCGCCACCGGCGAAACGAGCGGGGCAGCCCACCGGAGCATCCGCGCGGCTCCTGGCCGATGCGAGGGCGGCCTATCGTCGCTACGTCGAGGATCAGACCGCGGAGCTGCGCTCCGGGGTGGAGGATTTTCAGGCCGCGCTCGATTCGGGCGATCTGACCCGCGCCAAGGCCCTGTTCGGGCCGGTCCGTCGCCACTACGAGGCCGTCGAGCCGTTGGCCGAGAGCTTCGGCGACCTCGACCCGGAGATCGACGCCCGGGTCAACGACGTCCCGAACGTCAAGGATTGGACCGGGTTTCACCGCATCGAGCGGACGCTTTGGCGGGACGGAACGACACAGGGCACCGAGCGGTACGCGACCATGCTGGCCGATGACCTCGAGACGCTCCAGCGCAGGGTGAAGACGATCAAGCTCCAGCCCGCCCAGATCGCGAACGGCTCGGTCGAGCTCCTGAACGAGGTTGCGAGCTCGAAGATCACCGGCGAGGAGGACCGCTACTCGCATACGGATCTCTCCGACTTCCAGGGCAACCTCGAGGGCTCCCGTGAGGCGTTCGTGGTCCTGCGCCCGGCGCTTCGCGAACAAGGCGACGCGGCCCTAGTCAACACGATCGATCAGCGCTTCGGCACGGTGCAGGCGGGCCTCAACCGGTATCGCAGGAACACCGCCCTGGGGTTCGCGCTCTACGAGGAGCTCACCCCTGCCGACCGCCGCAGGCTCGCCCAGCAGATAGACGCGCTGGCCGAGCCGCTGTCGATCGTGGCGGCGAAGGTCAGTGGCGCGTAGCGCCGCGGCGGGCTCGTCTCGCCGAGCGGCGCGAGAGGATCGGCTCGTGAAGCGAGGCTCGACACGATGAGTGCGTCACGGCCCGCCGACGGGCGTTCGCGATCGCTTCGAGGCCAGGTCGAGATGCCGCTGCTCGGGTTCGGCGTCTGGCTGCTCGAGGATGGACCCCAGGCCGAGCGCTGCGTGAGCTGGGCGCTCGAGGCGGGATACCGTCACGTCGACACGGCTCAGAATTACGGCAACGAGGCAAGCGTCGGGCGGGCGCTTCGAGCCAGCGGGATCCCGCGCGAGGAGCTGTTCGTGACCACCAAGTTCCTGCCCGGCTCGGGCCGTGCCGACGAACAGGCCGAGCGCAGCCTCGAGCGGCTGGGGATCGAACGGGTGGACCTCTATCTCGTCCACTGGCCCCAGGGCGGCCCGACCCGCGCCTGGCAGGGGATGGAGCGGGCGCTCGAGCGGGGGCTGACCCGGGCGATCGGGGTCAGCAACTTCGACCTGGGCGAGCTGGCGAAGGTGATCGAGGCGGCGGACGTGCCACCCGCCCTGAACCAGGTTGACTTCAGTCCCTTCCGCTTTCGCCGCCGGCTGCTCGCCGGGTGTGTGGAGCAGGGCGTCGCGCTCGAGGCATACAGCCCGCTGACCCACGGACGAGAGCTCGCCGATCCCCTCGTCGCGTCAATCGCCGAACGGGCCGGCCGCTCGCCGGCCCAGGTGATGCTGCGCTGGGCGATTCAGCGGGGAGTCGGCGTGATCCCGAAGTCGAGCCACCGCGAGCGGATCATCGAGAACGCCGGTGTCTTCGACTTCGAGCTCGATCCCGAGCAGATGTCCAGGCTCGACGAGCTGGACCGAAGCGACGGCTCCGCCCGGGCGACCGACGGCAAGTGGTGGACGGCGCGCGGCCGCGCCCGGAGCTTCGCGGCGCGGCTCGCGCGACCCCTCCGCGGCTAGGCCCTTAGGGCCGCCGCTTGAGCAGCCTCGCGGTGACTCCCTGGATGGTCGAGATGCCGTAGCCCATCGAGGGGTCGCCGTCGGTCATCACCGCGATCGCGATCCGAAGGCGGCCGCGCTCCAGCCTCGCCACCTGATGGACGAGCTGTCCTCGTCCGGTGGGGCGCCATCCGCCCTTGAAGAAGACCTTCCAGCCGCGCGGCCTGGCGACCGCCGGGATTCCCCAGCTCTCGTATCCGGCGATGTGTGAGAGCAGATGGTTGGCGAAGGCGCGAAAGCGCCGCGGCAGGAGGCGGTTCATCTCTAAGAAGAATCGCGACTGGTCGGCGGCGCTGATCATCGCGTTGGTCCACAGGCCGTGGATCGAGAAGTCGCTCATCTGGGCGCGGTGGGCGAGCCGGCGCAGGCGCGGGTCTCCGACCTGCCGCCAGACGGCGGTGGCCGCGGCGTTGTCGGAGACGTGGATCATCGGCCGAAGCAGCGACCGGCTGTGGGCGTCGAGGTGGCGATGATGCTCGGCGCGATGGCGCAGATAGGCGACCAGGAGCATCGCCTTGACGACGCTCGCGCTGACGAACCGGCGGTGGGGGTGGGCGCCGTAGCTTCGGCCCTCGCTTCCGACGATCGCGAACGAGGTCACCCCGGCGCGCCCGGACAGGTAGCGGCGCGCCGAGCGGATCGAGTGGCGGTCGGGATAGCCGAACGGGCCGTCGCCCCGGCCCGTGTAGGGGCCCTTCGAAGAGCCGTGAAAGCGGTGGCCGTGGCAGCTCGGGTGCGACCCCGGCGATCCCATCGCGCCCTTCGGCTCGCGCCCGAAGCAGGCGGCGAACCGAAACCGCCCCGCCGGGATCGGGACGGTCGCGGCGAGCCGGGTGAGGCCCGGCGTCACCTCACGGGTGCGAGCGGACACGGCGCGTCTGAGCGCGCCGCGCAGCCCCGACGACACATACCACGCGGCCCGTTCCCCGCCCCACCGTAGGTCGGCCGGATGCCGCGAGCGGATCACGATCCGAGCTCGCCCGCGGGGCAGATAGGTGATCCCGGTGGCGACCCGCTCGTCAACCGTCAAACGGACGGTTCGGCTATGGACCCCCGGCGGGCCGGCCAAGGCGACGCGGTAGCGCGTGTTGCGGTCCGGGCCGACGTGGAACGAGTACGACCCGTCGGCGCCGGTCTTCGTGGACGGGCCATCGACGTAAGAGCCATACGGATACGGGTCGGCCCGCAGCTCGACCGTCCGCCCGGCGCTCGCCGCGCCGTCGGCGAGCTTCCCGGAGATCCTGGTCGACGACTCGAAGCGGATCTCGGACCGATGTGCGTGTGCCGAGAGTGTCGGGGGGATCGCCGCGGCCGTGGCGGCGTCCAGCACGGCCAGCGACAGCCCTGCCAGGGCGAGCGCCGCGACCGGGATCCCGAGGCGGCGCCGGACGAGCCCTGCCGAGGGCGCGGCCCTTGCCGAGAGCCCGGCCGACCCCGCCCGGCTCACGGTCGAAGCCCCCGCGAGCGTGGTCCCTCCCCGACTCGCTGGGAGACCAGCTCGTGGGCCCGCTCGGCCCAGTCGCAGAGCAGCGGGCGGGTGTCGCGGGGGTCGATGATCTCCTCGACCATGAAC
>JBOGZB010000062.1:0-6867 GCA_050697175.1 Solirubrobacterales bacterium
TCGATCGAGCCGAGCAGCCGGTCGAGCGAACGCAGCTAGTCGGTTGGCTCTGAGAACCAAGAAGCGCCGCCCGATTCAATCCAGACAGCGGCGCTCTGATCAGTTTCTTGGGAGCGACCTTGATCCGGATGCTTTGGCACCCTCCGCAGGGGGGCCGAAGTCAAGACGACTGTTCCGGGCCGCTCGTCGGCCGTCGTCGCCTGGCCAGCTAACGCCGTGACGTTCAGCGCACCAGCTACAAAGGCTTATAGCAAACGCCGGTGATGCCAAAGCGACCTTGCCTCGTCTGCGGTCAGTTGGCGAATGGCTCCTACTGCGATCGACACCGGCCCAAGCGTCTGAATCAACGCGAGCATGGCAAGACGTGGAAGTCGCTTCGCGCACGTGCGCTGCTCCGCGATGGCGGCCGCTGCGTGGTCTGCGGCACGACGCGGCAACTGGAAGCTCATCACGTCGTGCCGGTCGCGAAGGGCGGCCGCGACGAGTTGGTGAACTTAGAGACGCGCTGCGAGGATTGCCATAGGGCGACCCATCGGGGTCGTTAGACCGGTTTAGGTCAACACGCCAACGAGGAAGCCGACGAGGCCGCCGACGATAGCCCCACTGACCCCACCCTGGATAAACCAAATCGTGTTGCTCAACGGGGGTAGGTTCACGTCCGGCCTTGCGTGCGCCACTCGAAGCCACCACGCGAACATAGCCACGCCAACAATCGCACCGATCATAGCCCCAAGCAGGATCGCCACTAGGGGTTCCCGGTCAGGCGACGGTACGAATCAGGCTCATGAGCTGATCCTCAAAGCGATCATGCTCAAGAAAGTGCTCGTTGGGGTCCCTAATGAGCACATAGTTCCAGTAGATGCCAAAGAAACCGATAGTAATGACGCTCAGGAACAGGTACAGCGGGTAGCTGCGGTCGAGCACAACCTGCTCCACCACAACCGGGTGGCGCCCAATCCCGAGTTTGTTCAAGACCGCAGAGGCCTTTTCGATGTACTCGGCCTCCGCCGACTGATGCAGGACAAGGTCATCATTCAAGAACCAGAATATGTAGAGGTACGCGATTCCCAACGTGACAATGGCCAGGATGATCCAGAGCGCGGGATTACGTTCCTTCCCGCGCTGTAGCCGTTGGTAGTTGTCGTTGAGCTGCCGCAGTTCGTCAATGTCGCGGGCCAAAGCTGCCGTCTGGCCGGTGGCTTCCGCACGTTCCTCGACGACCTGGAACAGATCCTGGTTGAAGCGCCCCATTCGCTTGTAGTGCTCCTGTTGGCGCTCGATCATCTTGTAGTGGACGTAGATGACGTAGATGCCGAGGGTGATGAAGCCCAGGACGAGGAACATCGCGAAGGAGAGCTGTTGGTCCGTGTCTCGGCGGCGCCGAGACTCGCGGTCGAGCAACGAAAACGATTCGATCGCCGAGGGTTGGCCGGGCTGCTGGACTGCTGGCGGTGCCGCTGGCGGCGGTGCCGCTGGCGGTTGAGCTGGGGGCGGCTGGGCCGGGGGATTACCCTGACCAGGGCTTATCGGCCCCTCCGGTGCGCCGGGCTGCTCCATCTAGTGTCCTCTCCCTTTCATCGGCGGTCGAGCGGGAGCCTATACCGGTTACGCGTGCTAGTGCAAGCACGTGGTGAGCCCCGCCCTCGCCGGTAGATACCGGCGGGCCGCACCGGGGGCGGCGCCGTTGTGGGCACGGCGTTTTTGGGAATCCTCTTACGAGAGGCGTCGCCACCGCCCCCCAATCAAAAACCCGGTCCCTCTTCGCGCTCTAGCCGTTCGAGACATTCATCGAACGTCTCCCCGTGTTCAGCAAGCTGCGCGAAGTCGTCCGCCGTTACCGGCCGTCGATCGCGCACGCGATGCCAACGCCGGTTGGTATCGATCGCCGGGTCGTCCTCGAAGTAGACGAGTCCTCCGACTGGCTGCTCGGACGGATACGGCGTTTCGGGCAACAGATCGAACTCGGGGTCCTCATCGGGATCCGGCCCGCGACCGCCCCACTCCATCTCGTAGATCGCGTTCATTGAGCGATGCTCCTTTCGTACTGATCGGTGCGAACATCTGTTCGCCTGCCTTATTGACATTCGGAGTCATCCGCGTGGAAGCCCGGCCGTCCCGGGAGGTCGCTCCACGGTGAGGTCGAGGAGTCGGGGTAGTAGAGCCAGTACTGGACGTAGAGGTGCCCGGCGCGGTCGCCCGAGCAGTCGTATCCGGCTCGCTCGCTCGCCGCGCTCGTGGCCGGCGTTCGGCAGTCGACCACGTGGACGAAGGTCGCCGCCGGCTCGCCGAGGTCCGAGGCGCCGACCGACCCGTCCCGGGCGCCGTTGCCGCAGCTGGTGGACCGGCAGGAGCGAAAGTCGATCGGCAGCTCGGTCATCCCCTCCTCGTAGTCGACCTGCGGGGTGTTGTCGATCACCTTCGTGGCGATCTCGGGACCGTAGGCGTCGACGACGGCGCCGTCCGACCCGCACGAGGGCGAGAGGTTGGCCGCGCAGATCAGGTGGGTCGAGATCGCCCTCACGACCCCGAGCACGGCGATCGGCCCGCTCAAGGCCGCGATCAGGCCGAGCAGGGCGAGCGAAACCGCGAGGATGAGGGCGACCCACTCGACGGTGCCCTGGCCGCACTCGGCGTCGCCCCTCGGCTCCACGAGGCGACCGTAGGCGGCGCCATCGCGCGCGTCGCGCGCGGGCGGTGCCCGTATCCGGGCCGGTCCGTGTCGAGTCGCGCGCCGGGTCGGTCAGTCGCCGGATAGAGTCGCCGGAATGGCGGACCCGTCCCACGTCGGCCCACAGTCCAAGGAGCGCAACTGGAGGAACTGGGCGCTCGGGTTCGTGGTGGTGCTGGCGATCATCTTCATCGTCGAGAACCTCCAGGAGGTCCAGGTCAAGTTCCTCTTCTTTGACACCAGGGCGCCGCTGATCTTCGCCCTGCTGATCGCTGCGATCCTCGGAGCGGTGATCGGATACGTCGGGCCCCTGGTCCGTCGCCATCGCGACGACCGCTGAGGGGCCTGGGCACCTACATCTCGCCGACCCGGGAGGCGATCTCGGCGGCCGTCTGCTTGGCGTCCCCGAACAACATCGACGTGTTCTGCTCGTAGAAGAGGTCGTTGTCGATCCCGGCGAAGCCGGGGCTCAGCGAGCGCTTGATCACGATCACCTCGTGGGCCTCGTTGACCTCGATGATCGGCATCCCCGAGATCGGGCTGTCGGGGTCGTTCTTGGCGGCCGGGTTGGTGACGTCGTTCGCCCCGATCACGACCGCGACGTCCATCTGCGGCATCTCGGGGTTGATCTCGTCCATCTCCCGGAGCTGCTCGTAGGGGACGTCGGCCTCGGCGAGCAGGACGTTCATGTGGCCCGGCATCCGGCCGGCCACCGGGTGGATCGCGTAGGCGACCCTGACCCCGCGCTTCTCGAGCTCGTCGGCGAGCTCCTTGACCGCGTGCTGAGCCTGGGCGACGGCCATCCCGTAGCCGGGCACGAAGACGACCGAGTCGGCGTAGGCGAGCTTGATCGCGGCATCCTGGGCGCCGATCGACGTCACAGGCCGCTCCTCGCCCGAGGCGGCGCCTGACGTGGACACCGCCCCGAATCCGGCGAACAGCAGGTTGCCGATCGAGCGGTTCATCGCCTGGCTCATCGAGATCGTGAGGATCGTCCCGGAGGAGCCGACCAGGGTCCCGGCGACGATCAGGACCACGTTGTCGAGCGCGAACCCGGCGGCGGCGGCCGAGAGCCCGGTGAACGCGTTCAAGAGCGAGATCACGACCGGCATGTCGGCGCCGCCGATCGGAAGCACGAAGAGCACGCCGAGGAGGGCGGCCGCGAGCAGCACGGCGACGAACAGGGCCTGCGAGGGGCCCGAGGCGTGGTCGGCCGCCAAGACGATGCACCCGGCCAGGATTCCCGCCAGCAGGACGCCGTTGATGATGTGCTGGCCCGGGAAGCTGATCGGCCGTCCGGAGATCATCTCCTGGAGCTTTCCGAACGCGATGTTCGAGCCCCAGAAGGACACCGACCCGATCACCATCGAGAACAGGATCGGGATCAGCACATCCAGCGAAATGTCACCGCCGAGCGAGAGCTGGTGGCGGAACTCGGCCCACGCGATCAGGGCCGCCGCGCCGCCGCCCACGCCGTTGTAGAGGGCGACCATCTGAGGCATCTGGGTCATCTGGACGCGACGCGACGCGACCGCGCCGACCAGGGTCCCGATCGAGATCCCGATCAGGATCAGGATCCCGTTGCCGATCACGTCGAGCGACAGGGTGATCGCGATCGCGATCGCCATCCCGACGGCGGCGATCATGTTGCCGCGCCGCGCGGTGGCCGGATGGGTGCCCTGCCGGACGCCGAAGATGAACAGCGAGAACGCGACGATGTAACACGCCGTCACGAAGTCCGAGTTCGGCGAGAACGCCGCGATCGGGGCCGTCAAGTCAGCCCTGACCCTTCTCCGAGCCGTCATCGGAAGATGAGGAGCCCTCACCAGACCCGGCCGCCCCCTGAGTCGCAGATGAGGAGGCGGCCGGCTTAGGTTTCGGCTTCCGCACGAACATCCCGAGCATCCGGTCGGTGACCATGAAGCCGCCGACGATGTTGATCGTCCCGAAGATGATCGCGATCGTCCCGATCACCTTGTCGAGCGTGCCGTCGGCCGTCCCGATCACGATCAGCCCGCCGAGCATGATGATCCCGTGGATCGCGTTCGTCTGGGACATCAGCGGCGTGTGGAGGGTGGTCGGCACCTTCGAGATCACCTCGAAGCCGACGAAGGCGGCCAGGACGAAGATCGTCACCTCGGTCATCAGGGTCATCCGCTCAATCCTCGCTCTCGGCGCTGGGCGCCGGGTCGGCCGCCGCCGGGCGGGGATCCTCGGGCGGCGGGGTCGCTCCGGCGGCCCGCTCGTTGCGGATCTCGCCCTTGTCGGTGATGCAGGCCCCGGCGATGATCTCGTCGTCGAAGTCGATCTTCAGCTCGGATCCCTCCCCGACCAGCAGGGCGAGCAGGTTCTCCGCGTTCTTCGCGTAGAGCTGCGAGGCATGTGTCGCCATGGCGCTGGCGAGGTTGAGCGGGGCGATCACCTTGACGCCGCCCTCGTCAACGGTCTCGCCGGCCACGGAAAGCTCGCAGTTCCCGCCCGACTCCCCCGCCAGGTCGACGACCACCGAGCCCGGCTTCATCCCACGCACCGCGTCGGCGGTGATCAGAAGCGGGGCTGGGCGGCCCGGGATCTGCGCGGTGGTGATGATCACGTCCTGGCGCGCGGCGGCATCGGCCAGTGCCTCGCGGACCTGGCCGTTCTCCTCGTCGGTGAGCGGGCGCGCGTAGCCGCCCTCGGCCTCGGCGTCCGGGATGAAGTCGAGCTCCAGCGGTCGCCCGCCGAGGCTCGAGATCTGCTCCCAGGCGGCGCGGCGGATGTCGAACCCGGTGACGACGGCGCCGAGGCGCTTCGCGGTCGCAATCGCCTGGAGGCCGGCGACCCCGGCACCCAGGACCATCACCTTGGCCGGGGCGACCGTCCCCGCGGCCGTGGTCATCATCGGGAAGAAGCGCCCGGCCTCGCGCGCGGCGAGCAGCGTCGCCGCGTAGCCCGTCACGTTGGCCTGCGAGGACAGGGCGTCCATGGCCTGCGCCCGGGTGATCCGGGGAATCGCCTCCATCGCTAGCGAGGTGACTCCCTGGGATGCCAGCGCCTTGTTGGTCTCGGCCGAGGTGAGCGGCGCCAGGTGCCCGATCAGGGTCTGGCCGGAGCGCATCCGGCCGATCTCCTCGGCGGTCGGGACGGCGACCTTGACGATCACGTCGGCTCCCCAGGCGTCGTCCGAGGTGCCGACCGTCGCCCCCGCATCCGTGTACTCGGCGTCCGGGTGGCCCGCGCGGTCGCCGGCCCCCGACTCGATCACCACCTCGAGCTCTCGCTCGCTAAGCGAGCGAACGCTGTCGGGGATCAGAGCTACGCGGCGCTCGCCCTCGCGGGACTCTCTCGGGACACCAACCCTCACAGGCGCGAGACACTATTCAAACGGAGCCCGTCCGGCGTCGAACCGCGGGGCGGCCACACGGACGAGCCACCGGCGAGAGGAGAGCGATGACCAACGACGGGGCGGGCGCCACGGGCGGCGGGCGCGGCGGGGTGACGGCACCCGACAGTGAGACGATCACCGGGCTGTACGAGCGCGAGCTGCGTGCCTTCGACGCGGCCCATCCGGCCTCGCGGGAGGCACGGGAGCGCGCCGAGGGCTCGCTGCTCTCGGGCGTGCCGATGAACTGGATGACCCGCTGGCCCGGCGGCTTCCCGATCGTGGTCGCCGAAGCGAGCGGAGCGTCGGTGACCGACGTCGACGGCAACACCTACGCGGACCTGTGCCTCGGCGACACCGGCGCAATGACCGGGCATTCCCCGCCGGCCACCGTCGAGGCGGCGGCGAAGCAGCTCCGAAACGGGATCACCACGATGCTTCCCAGTCCCGACTCGGCGGCCGTCGGCGAGGAGCTTCAACGCCGCTTCGGCCTTGCCCGCTGGCAGATCACGGTGTCGGCGACCGACGCGAACCGCTTCGTGATCCGGATCGCGCGCCAGATCACCGGCCGGCCGAAGGTCCTGGTCTTCAACCACTGCTACCACGGCAGCGTCGACGAGGCCCTGGTCACGGTGCGCGACGGCGCCGTCGTGCCGCGCGACGGGAGCGTCGGGCCGCCGGTGGACCCTTCACTCACCTCGAGCGTGATCGAGTTCAACGACCTCGATGCCCTGGAGGGCGCGCTGGCGACCGGCGAGATCGCCTGCGTGCTGGCCGAGCCCGCGATGACGAACATGGGCATCGTGCTGCCGGAGGCGCCGTACCACGAGACGCTGCG
>JBOGZB010000063.1:0-4201 GCA_050697175.1 Solirubrobacterales bacterium
CCGATGCTCTACGGGTCGCGCTACGAGGCGCTAATCGCCGACCGGGCCGGGGCCGTCCCGGAGAGCTTGGCGACGATCGCCGGGATGCACTGCGAGTCCGGCGACATCCTCGTCCGCGACACGATGCTCGCCTCGCCGACCGTCGGCGACGTGCTGGTGACGCCGGCGACGGGTGCCTACGGCTACGCGATGGCCAGCAACTACAACGGCGTTCCTCGGCCCGCTGTCGTCTTCTGCCGCGACGGCGACGCACGGCTCGTCGTCCGTCGCGAGACCTGGGACGACCTGGTGGCCCGCGATGCCGGCTGAGCCCGCCCGGATCGGGCTGCTGGGCGCGGGCACGGTCGGCGCCGCGTTTCGGGACCTGGTCGGCGAGCGCGCCGACGCGATCGGCGCGGCGTCGGGGCGCCGACCCGAGGTCGTCGGGGTGCTGCGGCGAACCGAGGGCGACTTCGAGCGGATCCTCGAGGACTCGGAGATCGTCGTCGAGCTGATCGGGGGGACCGACCCGGCCCGCGACTACGTGCTGCGGGCGCTCCGCGCCGGCCGCCACGTGGTGAGCGCGAACAAGCAGCTGATCGCCCAGCACGGCGACGAGCTGTTCGACGCCGCGCGCCAGGCGGGGGTCCAGCTTCGATTCGAGGCGGCGGTGGCGGGCGTCGTGCCGGTCATCCGGGTGATCCAGGAGAGCCTCGCGGCGACCGAGATCACCAAGGTCTTCGGGATCGTCAACGGGACGACGAACTTCATCCTCTCCGAGATGACGAGCACCGGAGCGACCTACGCGGATGCGCTGGAGCGCGCCCAGGGGCTCGGCTACGCCGAGGCGGACCCGAGCGACGACGTCGGGGGCGCGGACGCCGCGGCCAAGATGGCGATCCTCGCTCGCCTCGCGTTCGGCGCCCCGGTCGCCCTCGACGACGTCTCGTTCGAGGGGATCACCGAGATCCAGCCCGACGACATCGCCTACGCGAAGGAGCTCGGCCTGTCGCTGAAGCTGCTCGGGATCGCCGAGCGCCGCGAGGGGGGCCTCAGCGTCCGCGTATTCCCCTGCTTCCTCTACCCGCACCACCCGTTGGCTCCGGTCGAGGGGCCGTTCAACGCCGTGATGGTTCAGGCGCCGGCGATCACCGAGATCACCATGTCCGGCCCGGGAGCGGGAGGGCTGGAGACCGCCTCCGCCGTGCTCGGCGACGTCTTCTCGATCCTGTCGGGCCGGGCCCCGGTTCACGCGCCCGGCGACCCGCTCGAGATCGTCCGCGACATCAGCTCGTCGTTCTACCTCCACCTCGAGGTCGCCGACCGGCCCGGGGTGCTGGCGCGGATAGCCGACCTCTTGGGCCGAAACCATGTCTCGGTTCGAAGCGTCGTCCAGCGGGGGATGGGAGACGATGCCCGCCTGGTGATGGTCATGCACGAGGTTCCCGAGACGCGCTTCTTCAAGGCGCTCGAGGAGATCGCGACGCTCGACTTCCTGCGCTCCCAGCCGCGCGCCATCAGGGTGATCGAGGAGGAGTTCACCTAATTGCCGCCGGGGCTGATTGAGCGATATCGGGATCGGCTGCCGCTCGAGCCGGGCGACCCGGTGGTCAGCCTGAACGAGGGGTCGACGCCGCTGGTCGAGGCGCCGGTGATCTCGGAGCTGGTCGGGGCGCGGGTCCACCTGAAGCTCGAGGGCGCGAACCCGACCGGGAGCTTCAAGGACCGCGGGATGACGGTCGCGGTGTCCCGTGCCAAGGGCGCCGGGGTCAAGGCGATCATCTGCGCCTCGACCGGGAACACCGCCGCGAGCTGCGCCGCCTACGCGGCGCGCGCCGACCTCCGCGGCGCGGTGATCGTCCCCGAGGGCAGGATCGCGATCGGCAAGCTGGCCCAGGCCCTGATCCACGGCGCCCGCGTGATCGCGCTTCGCGGGAACTTCGACCAGGCGCTCGAGATCGTGCGCGAGCTGGCCAAACGCCACCCGGTCGAGTTGGTCAACTCGGTCAACCCGTACCGGATCGAGGGTCAGAAGACCGGTGCGTTCGAGGTCTGCGACGAGCTCTCGGGCCCGCCTGACGCGGTGGCGCTGCCGGTCGGCAACGCGGGCAACATCACCGCCTGGTGGCGCGGCTTTCGGGAGTACGAGACCACGCCCGTGCTTTACGGCTTCCAGGCCGAGGGGGCGGCGCCGCTCGTCTCCGGGAGCCCGGTTGCCGAACCCGAGACGATCGCCTCGGCGATCCGGATCGGAAATCCGGCTCGCTGGGAGGAGGCGATGGCGGCCGTGACCGGGTCGCGCGGCCGGATCGCCGCCGTCTCCGACCGGCAGATCCTCGACGCGTACCACCTGCTCGCCTCGCGCGAGGGCGTCTTCTGCGAGCCGGCCTCGGCGGCATCGGTCGCCGGGATCCTCGCTCACGGGCTGCCGGCCCCCGAGGGCGGGGAGATGCCGCGATCGGTGGTCTGCGTGCTCACCGGCCACGGCCTCAAGGACCCGGACACAGCACTCGGGAAGGCTCCCTCCGTGATCGGCTGCGAGGCCGAGATCGAGGCCGTCGAGGAGGCCGTGTTCGACGGCGACTGACGCGCGGTTGCGAGCGTGGCCCGCTCCTCGGTCGGTAAGCGGGCCAGTCCGGGACGGTTTCCTTCAAGTTCGGCGCCGGCTCTCCCGAAACGGAGGACATGAGCGCCCAGATGCTCGCCGACGTCGCGATCGCCGTTTGCGTGCTGATCGCGCTGACCACGGGAATCAGGTCGATCATCCGGCTGATGCGCAGTGCCCGAGTGAGCGAGCATCGCCTCGGTCGTCTCGAGCGTCTCGCCTCCACCGACGATCTCACCGGCCTGCCCAACCGTCGCCACTGGGACGGGCAGCTCCCCCGCGAGCTGGGCCGCTCGCTGCGCCATGAGGAGCCGATCTGCGTTGCGATGCTCGACCTCGACCACTTCAAGGCCTACAACGACACCCATGGCCATCAGGCGGGCGACCGCCTGCTCAAGGAGGTCGCGGCGGCGTGGCGCGCGGTGCTTCGGCCCTACGACCTGCTGGCGCGCTATGGCGGCGAGGAGTTCAGCCTGATCCTCACCGACTCGCGGATCGAGGATGCGACCTGGATCACCGAGCGGCTGCGAATCGCCACCCCGAATGGCACCTCGTGCTCGGTGGGGATCGCGGAGTGGAACCGCGACGAGGACCCCGCCGCGCTGGTCGACAGGGCCGATCAGGCCCTGTACGAGGCCAAGCGGGGAGGTAGGGACCGCACGGTCGCGATGCCCCTGACTCACTGAGTTGGGCGATTCGCGCCGGTTTGCGCGCCATGCGCGGACTCGGTGCGCCGAGCATCGGGCGGGCGATGCTCTCTCGGCTCGTCGACCTGATGGTCCCGCCGCGCTGCCGGCTTTGCGCGGCGGAGTGCCGGTCCGGCGCGCAGCTCTGCGCGCGATGCGAGTCGGGGCTCTCGCGGATTGAGCCGCGGGCCTGGCCGATCCCGGGTCTCGACCTGGTCTGGTCGGCCGCCCGTTACGAGGGCGTCGCGCGGAGGCTCGTCATCGTGCTCAAGTTCGGCCCCCGACCCGCGCTGGCCCGGCGAGCGGCGGCGGCGATCGCCGAGCGCGCCCCGGCCGAGCTCCTGAGCGGGGTGATCGTGCCGGTGCCGGCCGCTCCGTGGCGCCGTCGGCGACGGGGATTCGACCCCGCCGAGTCGATCGCGATGGCGCTCGCCGCCCAGACCGGAATCGAGCTTCGGCGGTGCCTGCGCCGCTCCCAGGGCCGGCGGCAGGTGGGACGCCCTCGGGCCGAACGGCTCGCCGACCCCCCGCGGGTGAAGGTCGCGGGTCGTGCACCCCATCGGGCGCTCCTCGTCGATGACGTGGTGACGACCGGCGCGACCCTGGGGGCCTGTGCAGAGGCGCTTCGCGCCGCGGGGACTGGTCGGGTGGACGGCGTCAGCTTCGCCCGCTCCGGGTTGCCGTGGCCGTCCCGGCGAACCACGAAGAAGGGGTTGCGAAACGACCCGACGGGCGTACCATGAAGGTAGATTCGAGGAAAGGAGCCAGCGTGCGAGTCGAGGTCAGGGGACGCAACACGGAGGTGACCGATGAGCTTCGCGGCCATGTGGAGAAGCGCTTCGCCCGGATCGGCAGACAGGTTTCGGAGCTGGCTGTGCTCGAGGTTGAGCTGAGCGAGGAGCGCAACCCCTCGATCGCCGACAGCCAGGTC
>JBOGZB010000064.1:0-9883 GCA_050697175.1 Solirubrobacterales bacterium
GCGACATGCTCGGCGGCCTGATCGATGCGGTTCGCCGGGCCGGGCTCCAGCCCGAGGGCATCGATCTCTCGGCCTTCGGGATGATCCGAGCGCTCGCGCACGAGTCCTACGACCCGGTCGCCTCGGGCGACCCGGTCGCCGAGGCCGAGGTCGCCGAGCCCGCCGGCGAGGCCGCGCAGCGTCTCGATGCCCCGAGCCAGGACGACCCCGCGCCGGCGGCGAGCCCGGCGGCCGCCTCGGCTCGGCTCTACTGCAACCTGGGAGACGTCACCAACCTTGCCGTCGCACGCGGTACCGCGTGCCTGTTCACCAGGATCTCGCCATTCGGCGTCGAGGGCATCGCGCAGAAGCTGGCCGAGCGCCGCCAGCTGACCCTTGAGCATTCTCGGCAGTGGCTCTCCCACGTCGGCCTCGCCAGTCCGATCGAGAGCGTCGAGGGAGACCCGGAGACCCGTGCCGCCGCGCGAGACGCGCTCACCGAGGGCGCCGCGCGCCTGGTCGACGAGCTGCGACTTTCGCTCGAGTACTACGCCGCCAGCGAGGGGGCCATCCCGATCGACGGGATCGTCGCCTGCGGGCCGGGCACGACGATCCCGGGGCTCGTCGAGCGCCTCCAGCACGATCTCGGGCAGCGATTCGAGATCGGGCGCCCCAAGGGCCTCTCGCACCTCGACCGGCCGACGGCGGCCCGACTGACCATGTCCTTCGGCCTGGCCCTCGAGGAGTAGTCGTGCGCCCCGTCAACCTGATGCCACCCGAGGAGCTT
Organism: Solirubrobacterales bacterium; assembly: GCA_050697175.1. Lineage (GTDB taxonomy): Bacteria > Actinomycetota > Thermoleophilia > Solirubrobacterales > 70-9 > AC-56. The sequence continues at coordinate 767 of JBOGZB010000064.1, forward strand.
CGCGGCGACAAGGCGCCGATGCGCACCGGGCCGCTCGCATACGTGGTGGTCGGCGTCCTCGCGGTGGCGCTGATCGCGGTGACGGTCACCGTGATGACCTCCAACCAGATCTCGGACAAGCAGACCGAGAAGGCAGGCCTCGAGGCCCAGCTCGCCGAGGCACAGGCCCAGGCACAGCGCCTCAAGTCGTTCGCCGACTTCGCCTCGGTCCAGCAGGCACGCGAGCTGACCGTCTCGACCCTGGCGCGGAGCCGCTTCGATTGGGAACGGGTCCTTCGCGAGCTGGCGATCGTGATCCCGAGCGACGTCTGGCTGACCAACATCGACGCCACCGTCTCCGGGACCAGCTCGACCGGGACGAGCTCCACCCCCAGCACCAGCTCGTCCTCGGTCGACACCTCGAGCATCGCCGGACCCTCGCTCACCATTCAGGGTTGCGCGGACGGCCACGATGCCGTGGCCGGGTTCATCGCGGCGCTCCACGACATCGACGGCGTCACGAGGGTGACCGTCGTCAGCTCGGATCGCCCCGACTCGCAGGCCGGCGTTGCGGCCTCGTCGGCATCGGCCAGCGCCGGTGGCGCCGGGTGCTCCTCGCGAGCGCTCGCCACGCAGTTTCAGGTGGTCGCGGCTTTCGACGCCGTCCAGCTCGGCGCGGCGGATTCCTCCGGGGTCACGCCCGCCACCCCGGCCGCTCCGACCACCACGACCACCACCGAGGCTTCGACCGGGTCGGGCGCCGGCACCACGACCACCGCCTCGAGCTCGGACGGGACGCAGGTCGCCGACGCGCAGCAGCAGGTGCAGCAGAGCAAGGACTCGGCCGCCCGCCAGAGCTCCAAGGGCCGCAAGGCCGTCGACACGCTGCTGCCGGGTACGGGGTCCGCGCCATGAGGCGGAACGAGCTGACAATCGTTGCGGTCCTGGTGGCTGTCGCCCTGATGGCGGGCTTCTGGATCCTGATCCTGGGTCCGAAGCGCCAGGAGGCCAGCAGCCTGAGCTCCGACAACGAGCAGCTGCAAAGCCAGGTCGCTGAGGCCCAGCAGACGGCATCCGCCGGCGATCGGGCGCGCAGGTCGTTCGCCGCCGACTACCGCAAGCTCGTGGTGCTCGGCAAGGCCGTGCCGACCGACGGCGATCAGGCGAGCCTGCTGGTCCAGCTCCAGAGCCTCGCCGACCGCTCCGGGGTCTCGTTCGAGACCCTCGACCTCAACTCGGGGAGCACCGGGGCCGTGGGCACGACGGCTACGACGGCCCCCTCGACCTCGACCGACTCCGCCTCGGCCAGCACCACGGCGTCCGCGTCCACCTCATCCACTCCGCCGACCTCGACCGGCTCGACCACGTCGACCGATTCCACCACCTCGACCGACACGTCGGCGACCACCGCGGTCGCGACCGAGGCGTCGGCCGCCGCGCTGCCGATCGGCGCCTCGATCGGGCCCGCCGGCCTGCCGGTGATGGACTACGAGCTGACTTTCAGCGGCGGCTTCTTCCAGATCGCCGACTTCTTCCGCCGGGTCGACTCGCTGGTCAGCACCAAGCACGGCGCAATGGTGGTCGACGGGCGACTCCTGACGGTCGATTCGTTCAGCCTCTCGCCGATCGTCCAGGACGGGAAGTCCGACCAGCAGCCGACGCTGACCGCCGACCTGAACACCACGACCTACCTGACGCCGGTCGATCAGGGCGCCACCGCGGGCGCGAGCCCGACCGGGCCGGCCCCGACCGTGCCGGGCGCCGTCACCCCTTCGACGACCTCGACCACCGCGCCGAGCACCACCGCGGCCCCGACCTCGACCCCGACGTCGTCGACCACGCCATGAAGTCCGTGCGCGCCCCCCGCTTCCTGGAGAACCTGTACCGCGACATGCGGGACCGCCGCCTCCTGCTGCCCGCGGCCGCCCTGCTCGTGGCCGTGATCGCGGTCCCGCTCCTGCTCGGGAGCTCGTCGTCGAGCACCCCCGTCGCGGCTTCGCCGCCGGCCTCCGGGAGCGCCTCCGCCGGGAGCGCGACCGATCCCGCGGTCCTCGCCGAGCAGGCCGGCGTGACCGACTATCGCAAGCGGCTCGACTCGCTTCAGAGCAAGGACCCGTTCACGGCCCGGGGCCCGGCGGCTCCGAAGCCCTCGAGCGGCGGGTCGGGCGGGTCTTCGAGCTCGTCGAGCTCGAGCTCGACGACTGGCTCGACGCTCGGCTCGAGCGTCAGCGCCGACAGCACCGTCTCGGTCTCCGGCGCGACGGGATCGACGGGCTCCTCGACCACGACGGTCGGGTCCACGACCGGATCTACGTCCGGCTCCTCCAACTCCAACTCGAACACGGCGCCCAAGCCCCGCTACTACGCGTTCCGGGTCTCGGTGGCGGTCGGCCCGGCGGGCAACCTGTCGCAGCGAAACAGCGTCAAGCGCCTCGTCTTCCTGCCCGGCGACAATCGGCCGCTGGTCGCATTCGTCGGGGTGAGTGAGGACACGAAGCGCGCGGTCTTCTCGGTCTCCCACGACGTCAGCGCGGTTCGTGGCGACGGCAAGTGCCTTCCGAAGCGGAGCACCTGCACCTACCTCGAGCTGAAGCCGGGCGACAAGGCGAGCCTCGACTACGCGCCGCAGCACGACCGCCGCTTCAACCTCAAGCTTCGCGAGATCAAGGTCGTGCAGGTCGCGAAGCCCCAGGCCGCCGGCGCGGGCAAGGTGGGCTCCGTGCCGATCCTCGGTCCTGACGGCTGAGCGGGGCTCGGCCCTGCAAGTCGTCCGCGCCCTCGTCGCTAGGGTTGGCGGCCCGTGTCAACCCTCAGCTTCATCACCGCCGGTGAGTCTCACGGCCCCGGCCTGACGGCGATAGTCGAAGGCCTTCCGGCCGGCCTCGAGCTCGACCGCGATCGGCTGGACCGCGAGATGGCGCGCCGCCAGCTCGGTCACGGACGCGGAGGTCGGATGAAGATCGAGTCCGACTCGGTCGACATCCGCTCGGGCGTCAGGCACGGGCGCACGCTGGGCAGCCCGATCTCCGTCCTGGTCGCCAATCGCGACTACGCGAACTGGGAGGAGCGGATGAACCCGTGGCCCGTGAGCGCCGAGGTCGAGGAGGTGCACACGCCGAGGCCGGGCCACGCGGACCTCGCGGGGCTCCTCAAGTATGGGCACTCCGACGTCAGGAACGTGCTCGAGCGAGCAAGCGCTCGCGAGACGGCCGCCAGGGTCGCGGCCGGATCGATCGCCAAGGAGCTGCTGCGGGCGTTCGGGGTGAGCGTCTTCAGCCATGTGGTCCAGATCGGCTCGGTGCGGGCCCCCGAGGGCCTCGATCCCGGGCCCCAGGACTTCGCCGAGGTGGACGACTCGCCGGTCCGATGTCTTGACCCCGAGGCGAGCGAGGCGATGGTCGACGAGATCAACCGGCTCCGCAAGGCGAACGAGAGCCTCGGCGGGATCTTCGAGGTCCGGGCTTTCGGGCTCGTCCCCGGGCTGGGCTCGCACGTCTCCTGGGAGGAGCGCCTCGATGCCCGCCTCGCGCAGGCGCTCGTCTCGATCCAGGCCGTCAAGGGCGTCTCGGTCGGAGAGGCCTGGGAGGTGGCCGGCCGGCCGGGCTCGGAGTCCCACGACGAGATCATGTGGTCCGAGAAGGCGGGGTGGCATCGTGAGACCAACCACGCCGGCGGCGTCGAGGGTGGGATGTCGAACGGCGAGCCGCTCACGGTGCTCGGGGCCCTGAAGCCGATCTCGACCCTCACCAAGCCGCTTCGCTCGGTCGACACCGAGACCCTGGAGCCGGCCCAGGCGCTGCGCGAGCGCACCGACTCCACCGTCGTCCCGGCGGCCGGGGTGGTGGGTGAGGCGATGATCGCCCTGGTGCTCGCGCGCTCCTACAGGGAGAAGTTCGGTGGCGATCACATCGACGACGCGCTCGGGGCGCTGAGCGCCTACCGGGAGCGGATCGGGTGGCGACGGTAGGGGAGGGGGGCCCGGCGCCGGCCCACTCGGATCGCCGGCCGGCGATCGTCTTCATCGGCTTCATGGGCGCCGGTAAGACCAGCGCGGCGAACGCCGCCCGCGCCGCCGGCATGCCCGCGATCGAGGCCGACGACCTGGTCGAGGACGGGATCGGGATGCCGATCGCGCGGTTCTTCGGCAAGCGCGGCGAGGCGGAGTTTCGAAGCCTCGAGGAAGCCGAGGTCGGCCAGCTCCTCGAGGACGCGGACGGCGGTGCGATAGCGCTCGGCGGCGGAGCGGTGGGCTCGGAGCGCGTCCGCAAGGCGCTTCGCCGGCACGTCGCCGTCTGGCTTCGGGTCTCCGCCGACGAGGCGTGGCGACGGGTCGAGGGCACGGCCAGGCCACTGGCCCGGGACCGTGCCCGGTTCGAGGCCCTGCACGCCGAACGCGAGCCGATCTATGAGGCGTTGGCCGACGCGATCCTCCCCGCCGGCGACGAGGGGATGGTCGCCAGGGCCCTGCCGGCGCTCCGCGGCCTCGCGGAGATGCCGCCGGGAGCGCGGATGGCGTGGGCGCGCAGCGAGTCGGGCGAGTACCCGGCGTTCGTCGGCGAGGGGATCCTGGACTCCGGCTTCTGGCCGCTCGAATCCCGCCGCTTCTGTGTCACGGACACGGCCGTCGGGGGCCTCTACGCCGACCGCGTGCGGCCGCTCGAGGGCCTGGTCGAGGTCGAGCCCGGCGAGAGCGCGAAGACGGTCGCCGAGGCCGAGCGGGTCCTGCGCGAGATGACCCGCCTCGGGGTCTCGCGGACCGACCACCTGGTGGCCCTCGGCGGCGGCGTCGTCGGCGACCTGGCTGGATTCTGTGCGGCCACCTACCAGCGCGGGATCGAGATCGTGCAGGTTCCCACAACGCTGGTCGCCCAGGTCGACTCCGCATACGGAGGGAAGACCGGGGTCGACCTGCCCGAGGCGAAGAACTACGTCGGCGCGTACCACCTGCCGAGCGCCGTGCTCGCCGATCCCTCGACCCTGGGCAGCCTTCCGTCCGAGGAGATGGCCGCGGGGTTCGTCGAGGTGGTCAAGACCGCCCTGATCGCCGGCGGTGGCCTGTGGGAACGGGTACGAGGCCTGCAACGGCTCGATCCGGCCGAGCTCGGCGACGCGATCTTCGACTGCGCTCGCACCAAGCTCGAGATCGTCGCCGCTGACGAGCGCGACGGGGGGGAGCGCGCGGCGCTCAACCTCGGGCATACCGTCGGCCACGCGATCGAGGCGGCGAGCGGATACGAGCGGTACCGCCACGGTGAGGCGGTTGGCCTGGGGCTGCTCGCGGCGCTGCGGATCTCGGGAGCCGCGGGCCTTCGCGATGAAGTCGCCGAGATCCTGGCCTCTCACGGGCTGCCGACGACTCTCGTCGCCGCGGTCGATACTGACGCCGTGCTCGAGGCGATCGATCGCGACAAGAAGCGCACCGCCGCGGGGGTCGGCTTCGTGCTCCTCGAGACGCCCGGCGAGGCGATGGTCGGCCGGATCGTCGACCCCGGGACGGTTCGCGACGCGATCGAGGAGCTTCGATGAAGAACCGGGTCGAGGTCCTTCACGGAGTCAACCTGGACACCCTCGGTCGCCGCGACCCCGAGGTCTACGGGACGGCGACGCTCGCAGAGCTCGAGCGGACGATCAAACGCGACGCGTCCGAGCTCGGCCTCGAGGTGACCTTCTTTCAGTCCAACCACGAAGGCGAGTTCGTCGAGTATCTCCATCGCCTACCCGACCTCGCCGACGCCGCGATCCTCAACGCCGGGGCGTGGACCCACTACAGCTACGCGATTCGCGACGCGCTCGAGATAGCGGGCGTCCCGGTGGTCGAGGTCCACCTCTCCGACGTCACGACCCGCGAGGAGTGGCGACGGGTCTCGGTTTTCGACGGGCTGGTCCTCGGGGTGGTCGCGGGCGAGGGCCCGGCCGGCTACCGCCGAGCGTTGGAGATGTTGAGGGAGGAGCTTCGGCGGTGAGCGAGGGGAGGGCGGATCGCGTCGTCTCGCGGCTCGCCGAGTTGGACCTCGACGTCCTCCTGGTGGGCGACCTGGTGCGCCCGGGGGACTCAGGGCGTGACGCCGGCTCGAACGTCCGGTGGCTGACCGGGTTCAGCGGGACCAGCGGCCTCGCGGTCGTCGGCGCCGATCGGCGGGCCCTGGTCACCGACTTCCGCTACACACAGCGCGCCGAGCGCGAAGCCTTCGGCGACTTCGAGCGGGTGATCGCCGAGCGTGAGCTGATCCCGGCCGCGGTCGAGCTCCTGCGCGGGAGGGTCGGATACGACGATGCCCAAACGAGCGTCAAGAACCTTCGCCGGCTCGAGGAGATGGCGGGCGAGGAGCTCGAGCTCGTGCCCGCCGCCGGCGTCGTCGAGGACCTTCGCCGCCGAAAGGACGACGGCGAGCTCGGGGCGATCGCCGAGGCGGCGAGCCTCACCGACCAGGTCTACGAGTGGGTCTTCGAGCGAGGCGTGGTGGGGAGGAGCGAGCGCGAGATCATGCTCGCCGCCCATCAGCGGATGCGCGAGCTCGGCGCCGAGGACCCGTCGTTCCCCGCCATCGTCGCGGCGGGAGAGAACGGCGCCGTCCCGCACCACGACTCATCCGGACGCAAGGTGCAGCGCGACGAGCTGCTGCTGATCGACATGGGGGCGATCGTCGACGGCTACTGCTCCGATTGCACCCGGACGGTCGCCACCGGAGACCTCGGCGACGACGCGACCGGCGCCTACGAGCTGGTCCGCTCCGCCCAGCGGAGCGCCCTGGACGCGATCCGCGCCGGGGTCGCGGCCCGCGACGCCGACGCCGCGGCGCGCGATCCGATCACCGCCGCGGGCCTCGGCGATGCCTTCGGACACGGACTCGGGCACGGGGTCGGCCTCGAAGTCCACGAGAGCCCGAGGCTGGGCCGAACGTCGGATCACACGCTCGAGGCCGGGGACGTGGTGAGCGTCGAGCCGGGGGTCTACCTGCCGGGGCGGTTCGGGATCAGGATCGAGGACCTGGTCACGGTCACCGATCAGGGGCTTCGCAACTTGAGCGCCTTTCCCAAGGAGCTCGTGGTAGTCGACTGAGGGCGGCTCAGCGGGTCAGGTCGAGCCCGGGCTCGAGCGACGTCGCGAAGCCCGCGATCAACTCGACGGCTGCGTCGATGTCCGCGAGGTCCGCGAGCTCGACGGGGGAGTGCATGTAGCGCAGCGGGATCGAGACCAGCGCAACCGGGATGCCGGCCCGCGCGATCTGGATCACATCGGCGTCCGTGTACGTCCTCGAGCCTGACGCCTCGACCGTGTAGGGGATCTCGAGGCGGTCCGCGGTCGCCATCAAGCGCTCCGAGATCGCCGGTGACAGGGTGGACCCGCGAGCGATCACGGCTCCGGATCCGAGTGGATGGTGGCCGAGCTCCTTCTCCTCGACCCCGGGCGCGTCGGTCGCGTGGGTGACGTCAACGGCGATCGCGAGGTCGGGCTCGAGCGAGAAGGCGGCGGCGCGCGCCCCGTGGGCCCCGATCTCCTCCTGGACCGCGGCAACCGCGGCCATCCCCGCCTTGAGGCCGCCGCGGTCCGCGACCCGACGGAGCGCTTCGAGGGCCACGTAGGAGCCGATCCGATCGTCGAGCGAGCGCGAGACCAACCGGCCGCCTCCCAGGGTGACCGGCTCGGCGGCGATCACCGCCGGGTCGCCGATCCTGACCCGCTGGAGGGCTTCTTCCTCGCCGCCGGCGCCGATGTCGATGTGCATCTCCCGCAGCTCGACCACCGCCTTGCGCTGCTCGTCCTTGAGCAGGTGGATCGGCTTGCGGCCGACCACGCCCGCCACCGGGCCGTCCCGGCCCTCGATCCGAACCCGCTGTCCGACCAGGATCTGTGGATCCCAACCGCCGATCGGGGCGAAGTAGAGGAAGCCGCTCGAGTCAACGTGGGTGATCACGAGGCCGATCTCGTCGATGTGGCCGACGACGGCCAACAGGGGCGTGGCTCCGGGTTCGCCGATCCGGGCCACCGACGAGCCGAGGGCGTCGCTCGTCAGCTCGGCGAAGCCCGCGGCCGCACGCCAGATCGCGCTCGCCGGCCCCTCGTATCCGGACGGGGCGGGCGCGTCGAGCAGGTTCGCGAGGAGCTCAGGGGGTTCGGTCACAGTCGGCCAGTATGCCGGGTGAGCTGCGCGCGCTGCCTGATCGTCGCCCCGGGGCTGGACGATCGTCAGCCCGCCGGCGGCTCGCCGGTCTCGGCCAGGCGCTCGATCAGGTCGGCGGCACGAACGTTGCCCGGGCCGGCCTGGAGGCGCCTCGAGGCCTCGCCGAGCCGATCCGCCAGGCCGGCGTCGGCGAGCAACCGGTCGATCGCGCCGGCCAGCTCGTCGTCGGCGAACGAGTAGGTCGGAAGGCGGACGCCGAGGCCGGCCTCGTGGACACGCCGGGCGTTGTCGTGCTGGTCCCAGAACACCGGGAGCACGACCATCGGCTTGCCGAAGTGGACGCACTCGGTGGTCGTGTTGTTGCCCCCGTGAGTGATCACCAGGTCCACCTTCGGAAGCAGCGAGGTCTGGGGCAGGAACTCCTCGCCGGCCATGTTGTCGGCGAGCGCATACGCGTCATGCTGGGGGCCCTTGGAGACCACGTAGCGGTGCGCCGTCCGCGACAGCGAGTCGACGAGGCGGCGCATCAGCTCGACGTCGCCGGAGCCCAGCGACCCGAGGCTGACGTAGATCAGCGCGCCGTCGGGGCCGGCGATCGAGTCCGGCACCGACCACGGTGGGTCGGTGGTCCGGACACTCGTCTCGACGTTGTGCCAGATGGGGCCGAGCGGGCGCGAGCGGGGGTAGTCGAGCTCTCGGGGGTACAGGTAGAGGTTGAGCCACGGTGAGGTGTGGATCATCTCGCCGTCCGGGAGGGCCGGAGCCCCACGGCTGGCGCAGAACTCGCTGAACTCGGCCTGGAGCCCGTCGATGGCCCGGCGGTACTCGGCCCGGTGCCGGACCCATTCCGAGCGGTCGTCGCTCGGCAGCCCGCAGAAGACCGGCGGAAGCTCGGGGTCGGGGATCTCGAGCGGGTTGCAGGAGACGATTCGCGCCCAGGGCCGCCCGCTTGCCGGGATGGCCGGGAACGCGCAGACGTTGTCCTCGACGATCGCGTCGGGGGCCAGCTCGTCGA
>JBOGZB010000065.1:0-4279 GCA_050697175.1 Solirubrobacterales bacterium
CGGGCTCGCAGAGCGCCTCGGCGGCGGCGAGCAGGATCTCGCACGAGCCGTTGCCGACCGCGACCCGCGCCGGGTCGAGCTCGAAGCGCTCGGCGATCCGCCGGCGAAGCCGGGTCGCGTGCTGGTCCGGGTAGCGGTTGAGGCCGGCCGAGGCCGTGGCGATCGCCTCGACCACGGCGGGATGCGGCGGCCACGGCGACTCGTTGGACGCCAGCTTGATCACGTCGTCCGAGCCGAACGTGGCCCGCGCGGCGTCCTCGTGGAGGCCCGCCTCGTAGTGGGGCATACGCTCGAGCTTCTGGGCGAAGGTGACGGTCATCGGCTCGTATTGTGCTGGGCCGTCGCCGGCGGCGCCTACTGCGCCGAGTGAAGGTCGGCTCGCAGATCCCGAGCCTCGCCGAGGTATGCATGAGCGGGTACGTGGTCAGCCGGCCCGTAGTAGTGCACGAGGACCCGGATCACGCTACGCATCGCCCCCGGGACGTCGAGCTCGCGAGTGCACAGCAGCGGCACCGCATCGAGCCCGAGCCGGCGCGCCGCGACCGCCGGGAACTCGGCGTTCAGGTCGTCGGTCGCCGTGAACAGGCAGCTCACGATCCGATCAGGCGCGAGGTCGTTTCGCGTCATCAGCTCGCGCATCACGTCCTCGGTCGCGCCGACGATCGCATCGGTGTCGTTGCTGTCCACCTTGACGGCGCCCCGCACCGCCCACAGTCGTTGTTCGTCACTCATCGGCGCGCGAATCTTTCCAGAGCCGCCTGACCTCCGGTGGCCGCAGGCGTCGAGACCTCCCCTCCGGCAGGTTCCCGAGCGCCAGCGAGCCGAACCGGATCCTCCTCAGCCCCTCGACCCGGTTGCCGACCGCCTCGACCATCCGCCGCACCTGGCGGTTCCGGCCCTCTCCCAGCGTCAGCTCGAGGACCCGGGGCGACACGACCCGCACACCCGCCGGAGCCGTCGGGCCGTCGTCGAGCTCGACGCCGTTTCGCAGCCGGCGAAGCTCCGACTCGCGCGCGGGCTTGCCGAGCCTCACCCGGTAGGCCCGCTTGACGCCGAAGCGCGGGTGGGTGAGCCGGTTGGCCAGCTCGCCGTCGTTGGTCAGCAGGATCAGCCCCGTCGAGTCGGCGTCGAGCCGCCCCACCGGATAGAGGCGCCGCGTGGAGTCGACCAGCTCGACGACCGCCGGGCGCCGGCCCGGCTCACGCGCGGTCGAGACGACCCCGGCGGGCTTGTTGACGACCCAGACCTCACGGGGCTCGGGAGCGACAGGTCGCCCGTCCACCTCGACCTCGCTGTCCTCGTCCACGTCACGCGCCGGGTCGGACACGACCTCCCCTGCCACCTTCACCCGCTCGGCGACGATCAGCTCCTCGGCGCGCCGGCGTGACGCGACCCCGCTATGGGCGAGGTACTTGACCAGTCGCACGCGCCTGCCGGCTCGGTCAGCTCGCCCGCTGCTCCCCGGCGGCGAGCAGCCGCTGGCGGAGGTCGCGCTCGTCCTCGGGGGTCGGGTCGAAGCGCGAGGGGTCGGGGAGCTGGTCCAGGCCGGACAGGCCGAAGAGCTTCTCGAACAGGGGGGTCGTCCGATAGACGACCGCCCCGAACCGCGAGCGCCCGGACTCCTCGATCAGGCCCCGCTCGGTGAGTGTGGCGACGGCGGACTCCGAGGAGACCCCCCGGATCCGCGCGATCTCGGGGCGCGAGACCGGCTGGAGGTAGGCGATGATCCCGAGCGCCTCGGCCTGCGCCTGGGTGAGCGGCGGCGTGCGGGGCTTCGAGAGCAGGCGGCGTGCCGCGTCCTCGGCGACGGGAGCGGCGGCAAGCGTGTGGCCACCGGCCACCCGGCGCAGCACGACCCCGCCGCGATCTGAGGCGATCGCGCCCTCGAGCGCATCGAGGGCGCGATCGATCTCGGCCTCGCTGACCTCGCAGGCGCTCGCCAGGTCGGCGGTCGAGACCGGTTCGGGCGAGAGGAACAGCAGCGCCTCGACGGTCCTCTGGAGCTCGGTCGTCAAGCCCTCACCTCGATCGGGCCGAACAGATCGGGTTGCTCCCAGGTCGCCTCGCCGCGCTTGTGCATCTCGAGCAGCGCGAAAAGGGTCACCGCCTGGGTGAGCCGATCCTCGCTCGCGAAGACCTCGTCGAAGTCGAAGCGACCGCGGCGCGACAACAGCTCTCGGAGGAGCGCGAGGCGGCGATCGAGCGAAACGGTGGGACGGATGTGGCTCGTGTCCGGAGCCGGTGGCACCCGCAACAGGTCGCCGAGGGCCGAGGCGAGCCGGAGCGGCTCGTACGCCTGCCTCGCCACCTCGAGCGAGGCGCGCCGAAGCTCCGGCGGCAGCGGGGCCGATCGGTACAGGTAGCGGCGACCGTCGGCGAACAGGCCGAGGAGATGGGCCGCGGCGTCGCGGTAGCGCCGGTACTCGAGCATCCGCGCCAGGAGCTCGTCGGCGGCCTCCTCGGGGGCGAGCTCGGGCATCTCGTCGTCGGCGGAGGGCAGCAGAAGCCGCGACTTGAGCTCCAGAAGCGACGCGATCAGGACCAGGAACTCGGTCGCCGCGTCGAGGTCGAGCTCGCCCGAGCTCTCGAGGTGCTCGAGGTAGGCGATCACCACGTCGCCCAGCGGCACCTCGGCGAGGCTCACCTCCTCGCGCAGCACCACCGCCATCAGCAGGTCGAACGGCCCGGCGAAAACCTCGAGGTCGAGGTCGAGCTCGGCTGCCCTCATGAACGGGAGCCTAGAAGGTGGGCCGGACCCGCCCTAGGACGGCGGCCCGACGCCCATCGCTTCACGGACCTCGGCGAGCGTCGCCGCCGCGATCGTCCGTGCCTTCTCGGCTCCGGCGGCGAGGATCGCCTCGATCGACGGCTCGTCGGGGCGAAGCTCCGCGTAACGCTCGCGGACCGGGGTCAGATAGCCCGCGACCGCATCGGCGACCTCGCCCTTGAAGTCGCCGTACCCGCGCCCCTCGAACTGGCGCTCGATCTCCTCGGGCTCGACCTCCCGGATGACCGAGAGGATCTCGATCAGGTTGGTGACCCCCGCCTTGTCGGGGCCGCGACGGACCTCGCGGCCCGAGTCGGTGACCGCGCTCCGGACCTTCTTTCGGACCGCCTCGTCGGGGTCGAGGATGAACACGGTGCCCTGCTCGGAGCCGTAGGTGGTCGACATCCTGGCCTCGGGGTCCTGGAGGTTCATGATCCGCGCGCCGACCTCCGGATAGCGGCCCTCGGGGACCACGAGGCGTTCGGTGTACCTGGCGTTGAATCGCTCGGCGATGTCGCGCATCAGCTCGATGTGGTGGCGCTGGTCGTCGCCGACCGGGACGTCGGTGGCCCGGTAGGCGAGCACGTCGGCGGCCTGGAGGACCGGGTAGAAGAAGAGCCCCGCCGAGACCAGCTCACGCTGTTGGTCGGCCTTCTCCTTGAACTGGGGCATCCGGTTGAGGTCGCCCCAGGGAGTCAGGGTGCCGAGCAGCCAGGCGAGCTCCGTGTGCTCGGTCAGGTCGGACTGGCGAAACAGGATGCAGCGCTCGGGGTCGAGCCCGGCGGCGATCAGGATCGCGGTCGTGTCGTAGAGCCGCTCGCGGAGCTCCGCGGGATCCTGCGGAACGGTGAGGGCGTGCAGGTCGACGATGCAGTAGATCGCCTCGCCGCGATCCTGGCCCTCGACGTAATGGCGGATCGCCCCGATGTAGTTGCCGAGGTGCTTTCGCCCGGTCGGCTGGATGCCGCTGAAGATTCGTGCCTGGCGCCCCATGTGCTGGCTCGGGGCGAGGACTATAGATGCCGCCTCAGCGCGACCCGCTAGGGCTCCGGCTGGTCGCGGAGCTGGTGAGCCGGGGTGAAGAAGTTCCGGTAGGCGAGGCTGACGGCGATCAGGCCGGCGAGCGCCACGCTGCCGAGCAGGGTCCACAGCAGGATCAGCTGGAGGCGGACCGCATCGGTGGGGCTGGCGCCCGCGAGCAACATGCCGACCATCGTGCCCGGGAAGAAGATCAGGCCGGTGGTCTTGGTCGAGTCGACCAGGGTGATCATCCCCGAGCGCAGGGCGCGGCGGACGAAGGGAGCCGCCGCCTCCTGGGCGGTCGCACCGAGGGCCAGGGTCGCCTCGACCTTGGCGCGCGAGTCAGCCATCTCGTCACCGAGCCGATTCAGCGCCACCGCCGAGGCGGTCATCGCGTTGCCGATCACCATGCCGCCGACCGGGACCAGATAGCGGGCGGTCGGTTCGAAGACGCCGAGGGCGACTACCAGGCCGAGTGTCGTGGCTCCGGCC
>JBOGZB010000066.1:0-1608 GCA_050697175.1 Solirubrobacterales bacterium
CTCGGTCTCGAGCGAGGCGAAGAAGCTCTCGGCGAGGGCGTTGTCGAGGCCCGAACCGGGACTGCCCATCGAGGCCGCGATCCCGAGACTCGCGAGACGAGCGCCGAGGGCGACGCTCGTGTACTGCGTCCCGCGGTCGGAGTGATGGATGAGCCCCGGGCCAGGTTGGCGCCGATCCAGGGCCGCCTGGAGCGCATCGAGCACGAGGCTGGTGCGCAGGTGGTCGGCCATCGACCAGCCGACGCACGCTCGACTCCAGGCGTCGACGATGCTGGCCAAAAAGAGCGGGCCTTCGCCGCTCGGCAACTCGGTGATATCGGCCACCCACAGGCGATCCGGGGCAGTCGCCCGAAACCGCCGTCGGACGAGGTCCGGTGCCGTCGTCGCGGCGCGCGGGACCGGGCGCGGGATCGGTCGAGACCGACGGCGGCGATGGACACCGAGCACGCCCGCGGTGCGCATCAGCCGGGCCACCCGCTTGCGACCGACCCGGATGCCCGTGGCCCGCAGCGCAGCGTGGATCCGGGGCGCGCCGTACGTCCCGCGACTGGCGTCGTGGATGGTCCGGATCCGCTCGGTCAGCGCGGTATCGGCCACGGCCCGTCGGCGGGCCGGACGGCCGACCCAGGCGTGGTAGCCGGCCCGGCTGACGTCGAGCACGCGGCACAGGGTGACGACGTGATGGCTGGCCCTCTCTCGCTCGACGAACCGGTACACGGTCAGCGTGTCCGCCCGTGCGCCCGACCGAGGAAGGCCGCGGCTTTTGACAGGATCTCCCGCTCCTCTTCGAGGACCTTGAGCCGGCGCCGCAGGGCGACCAGCTCGGCGTGCTCGGCGCGGGCCCGACGCACCTCGGGATCGGCCGCCGCCTCGAATGCCTTGCGCCAGTTCCGGATGGTCATGCCCGAGATGCCCAGGTCGGCCCCCACCGTCTCCGACGACTGACCGGGCTCGCGCGACAGCCGGACCGCCTCAGCCCGGAACTCGACCGAGTACTTCGACTTCCTCCCCACCGGACACCTCCACTGCGATGCAAAGAATTCGGTGTCCGTGAAATCGGGTCAAGCCCAACCCCGTTCAGCGTCCATCGTTGCACCCCGCGAAAACCCTGGGTCCGATTCGAGCGAGGAGCCCTCAAATCCCGGCTGACCTTTCTTCGGGTGCAACGAATCCGGCGAGATTCGGGTCGCGGCGCTCGATCGACGCGGATGTGTTCGTCAGGTGCAAAAGTTGCACGGGAAGAAACGGCTTCGTGGGTAGGGCGGCGTCTGCGGCCAGTCCAGCGGATGTGTTCGCCAGGTGCAAAAGTTGCACAGGAAGAAACGGCTTCGTGGGTAGGGCGGCGTCTCATCGCTCGGTCCACGCCCATTTGTTCATCGGATGACAAATGTGCTCGGTGCGAAACGGGCGTCGTGAGTGACGCAGGCCGCGGTCCACGCCGGGCTTGCGACGGGCAGACCACAGCCGGCGACTCAGCCGGCCCCACCGGTCGCCGGCAGGCTGACCTCGAAGCGGGCGCCGCCTTCGACCCGGTTGGCGACCTCGATCCGACCGCCGTGGCGGTCGACGATCCATTTCGCGATCGCGAGGCCGAGACCGGTCCCGCCG
>JBOGZB010000067.1:0-6830 GCA_050697175.1 Solirubrobacterales bacterium
GCGCTGGGCTGCTTCGGCCTGACCGAGCCCGACACCGGCACCGACGCCGCCAACCTGCGCACCCGCGCGACCAAGACCGACTCCGGCTGGTCGATCAGCGGCCAGAAGATGTGGATCTCGCTCGGCAACTTCGCCGAGGTCGCGATGGTCTTCGCCCAGACCGACCCCGAAAAGCGCCACAAGGGAATCGCCTGCTTCCTGGTCCCCACCGCAACCGAGGGGTTCTCATCCCAGGAGATCCACGGCAAGCTCGGCTTGCGGGCCTCCGACACGGCGTCGCTGGCCTTCGACGACGTCGAGGTGTCCGCGGGCGCCCTGCTCGGCGAGGTCGGCGACGGGTTCAAGATCGCGATGACGGCGCTCGACTCGGGCCGCTACTCGGTCGCGGCCGGGTGCGTGGGGATATGCGAGGGGTGCGTCCAGGCCTCGACCAGCTACGCGAAGGAGCGGCGCCAATTCGGGGTCCAGATCGCCGGCTTCCAGCTCGTCCAGGAGATGATCGCCGACATGATCGTGCGCCGAGACGCCGCCCGGCTTCTGGTTCGCAGGGCCGGGATCCTCAAGGACCAGGGCAAGCCGAACACCTCCGAGACCTCGATCGCGAAGCTCTATGCGACCGAGTCGGCGGTCGAATGCGCGAATCTGGCGATCCAGGTGCACGGGGGATCGGGCTACGTCGACGACTACCCGGTCGAGCGCTACCTGCGCGACGCCCGGGTGACGACTCTGTACGAGGGAACGTCCCAGATCCAGAAGCTGATCATCGGCCGTGAGGCGACCGGGGTCAACGCGATGCTCCCGCTGCGCGCCCCGTGAGCCCGCTGGTCCAGGCGAGCATCGACGGGCCGGTGGGCCTCTGCCGGCTCGACCGCCCCGAGGCGCGAAACGCGCTCTCGCCCGAGCTCATGGCCGAGCTCGCGGCTGCGGTGGAGACATTCGACGCCGAGCCCGAGGTGCGCTGCATCGTGATCGCCGGATCCGACGAGGCGTTCGCGTCCGGCGCCGACATCGCCTCGCTTCGCGACCGGACCTTCGAAGAGGCGCTCCGCCATCCGGCGAGCGCGTTTTGGCGCAGGCTGGCGGGCTGCCGCACGCCGCTCGTGGCGGCCGTCTCGGGCTTCGCCCTGGGCGGCGGCTGCGAGCTGGCGCTCCTGTGCGACCTGATCGTCGCCTCCGAGACCGCCGAGCTGGGCCAGCCCGAGATCACCCTCGGGATCATCCCCGGAGGCGGCGGGACCCAGCGCCTCGCCCGGGTGATCGGAAAGCAGCGGGCGATGGAGCTGATCCTGACCGGTCGGCGAATCGACGCCCGCGAGGCCGAACGGCTCGGGCTGGTCAACGAGGTGACGGGGCCCGAGGACTGGATGGAGCGCGCGATCGAGCTGGCCCGGCGGATCGCGGCGAGGCCGCCGATCGCCGCGCGGCTCGGCAAGCAGGCGGTGCTCGCCGCCGAGGAGACGGCGCTGAGCGCCGGCCTCGAGCACGAGCGCCGGCTCTACGAGCTGGCGATGGCCACCGAGGACCGCGTCGAGGGCATGGACGCCTTCCTCGAGAAGAGGCGGCCCGAGTTCAGGGGGAGATGACCGATGGCCAACGTGCTCGAGCCCGAATGGACTGACGGCGGCGACAGCGACGGCGCCAAGCGCGCCCAGGTCGGCGGGCAGGTGGGCGCGCGCCGGCTGGGCCTCAGCGTCTACGAGCTTCCCGCCGGCGATTCGCCCTGGCCGTACCACTACCACCATGCCAACGAGGAGCTGCTCGTCGTCCTGTCGGGCCGACTCCATGTGCGCACGCCGCAGGGGTGGCAGGAGCTCGAGCCCGGTTCAGTGGTCGGGTTCCCGCGCGGGCCGGTGGGGGCGCACCAGGTCGAGAACCGCGGCGAGGAGCCGGCGCGCTATCTGATCCTGAGTGAGATGAACGCGCCCGAGGCCGTCGTCTACCCGGACTCCGAGAAGGTGCGGGTGATGACACGCGCCCCCGGCGGCCCCGACGAGGAAGACCAGCTGATCGCCAACTTCCGGCTCGCGGACGCCGTCGACTACTGGGAGGGCGAGAGGCGCGGGCCGGGCGGGTGATCCGGCCGGCACGTCCCGGAGGCCGTCGGAGGATCAGTGGTGGCGCGAGGCTCCCGGCGCGAAGGCCTCCGTGCGCAGGAACGGCACGATCGTCTTCAGGAAGGCGTTCCGGCGGGGCGACGCCATCAGCGGGTCGAGATGGCTCTCGCGCGGCGCAGCGTTGACGAGGCGGGACTCGGGCCGGGTGGTCCTGGCGCGGGCGATGAACGCGCGCGCGCCCCTCAGCACGCCTCCGTTGGTCAGGGCGGTCTGAAGCGCATAGAGGGGCAGATCGACCTGCTTGGCGTGCATCAGTCGCAGCCCCAGGTATCGGGCGACGTCGTTTTGGCGGAGCTGGTCGGCCCCGTTGGTGTCGATCGTGAGGCGCTTCGGGAAGAACCACTCGATCGAGTTCGACGGCTCCTGGCCGAACGTCCGGGCGACCCGCCGGATGGGAGTCACTCCGCCATCTGACCAGTCGCGGGGATCGCCCGCGTCCGCCAGGCCACCGGCGTTCACCCTGAGGTCGCGACCCAGGGGCGACGTGTCACGGTCGAACGCGTAGCCGAGCAGGGCGCGATCGGTGACCGGGAATGGCGGGTTGAGCGCAGCCGGCAGGAGCGGGTAGTCCTGAAGGGTGGTTGCCGCAGCGCGCGGCGCCAGCCGGGCGAACAGGCCGGCAACCTCGCCGAACAGGCCCGCGGTCTCAGCCGGCAGGCCGTTGAAGAGCTGAGAGAACGGATTTCCGTCGCGGAGCTTGGCGATCGCCTGCTTGGCCTGGTCGAGGTCGAACGCGTTGAAGGTCCCGAGCAGGCCGCCGTCGATCAGCACGAGCGCGTCGAGGTCCTTGTAGCCCGGCCTCCCGTTGAAGTCCCACGCCGCGTAGGCGACGGTCAGAGACGCGCCGAGCGAATGCCCGCCGAGGACGACGGAGCGTCCGCCCTGCTTCGCCCTCTTGACCACTGCGTGGGCATCACGCAGCGCGACCTTCATGCCCCACTGCCGCGCGAACGGATACTTCGTGGTGTCGAGGAACTGGTAATGGTCGGCCGGCGTCCCGCCGTTGGTGATCCAGCCGAGGTAGTAGTCGAAGGCGTCCTGGAGGCTGACCTTCCCGTCAAGCGCCTCTCTGAAGACCGCGGTGTCCTCGAGCGCCTGGGTTCGCCGGTCGATCGCCCAGACCTGGAGTCCGTCGATTCGCCGAACGAGATTGTGCGCGATCAGCGTGAAGTCGCCGGCGCCGCCCTGGGTCCCGGGCATCAGGACGAGCACCTTGTCGCCGTCGCGCGGCCCGAACTTGTGGACGAACACGCGGTCGAACGAGGCCGGACCGGGGGCATGGGGCGCCTTGATGGTCGAGACCGACTCGCGCGACTCGGCCGGCGCGGTGAGGCAGGCGAAAATCAGGACGGTCAACGCGAGCAACCGTCCGGGCCGAGCGATTCGGATCCTCCCACTCATCGCCGGGGTGGGACTCTAAGGACTGGAGGGGTCGTGCAGTCGGCCGGGGTCACGGGGCAGCGCCGCGACCGGGATAATCCGCGCCTTGGCCGCGGTCGAACACGAGGCGGCGACGTGAGCGTCGGCCGCATCGGCGTCGCGGGCGCAGGCACGATGGGCACGGGATCGCCCAGCTCGCCTGCCTCGGGCGCTTCGAGACGTGCCTGCACGACCCGGACCCGGTCGCTCTCAGAGCCGGAGGAACCATGCTTCGCGAGGCGCTGTCACGGGGAGCGGAGCGCGGTCGGTGGAGCGCCGAGGAGGCAGAGGGGGCCGCCGCCCGGCTGGTTGAGACTCCCGATCTAAGCGGCCTGGCCGGCTGCGACCTGGTGATAGAGGCGGCCCCCGAGGACCTGGCGCTGAAGCGTGGCCTGCTCGCCGGGCTCGCCGAGCTCTGCGGCCCGGACGCGATCCTCGCGACCAACACCTCGTCGCTGTCGGTGACCGCGATCGCCGCGGGCATCGAGCGTCCCGAACGGGTCTGCGGGATGCACTTCTTCAATCCCCCTGCGGCGATGCGTCTCGTCGAGGTGGTGGCCGCGGATCAGACGTCGGGCGACACGCTCGCCGCCGTCGACGACGTGGCCCGGGCGATGGGCCGCGAGCCGATCCGGGCCGCCGATCGAATCGGATTCGTCGCCAACCGCGTCGCTCGGCCGTTCACCCTCGAGGCGCTGCGGCTGCTCGGTCAAGGCGTCGCCTCGCACGAGCAGATCGATCGGATCGCGCGCCTCGGCGGCGGCTTTCGGATGGGCCCGTTCGAGCTCATGGACCTGATCGGAGTGGACGTCAACCTCGACGTCGCGAAGTCATTCTGGGAGCAGAGCTTCCACGAGCCCCGCTGGCAGCCGCATCCGATCCAGGCCCGGATGGTGGCAGCGGGGCGAGTTGGCCGGAAGTCGGGGCGCGGCTACTACGAGTACGGCGACGGGCCGCACCGGCCCGACGACCCGCCGCCGATCGAGGCTCGGTCAGCGGCGGCCGGCGCCGACCCGGCCCCGGCGTCGATCGAGGGCGCGGGGTTCAGAGCGGTCTGCGTGGAGCGCGCGAGCCCGGCCGAGCTCGACCCCTCGGGCGCCGCGGTGGGCTACGTCGCCCTGCCGACGCTCGCCGAAGCGCGGCTGGTGGAGATCGTCGCGGGCCCGGCCACGAGCCCCGAGGCGCTCGATGCCGCGGAGCGCCACTTCGCCGAACTGGGCAAGCACGTCGAGCGGGTCGGCGCGGCGGTCCCGGGGCTGGTCCTCGGCCGGATCGTCTGCCAGATCGTCAACGAGGCGAGCTTCGCGGTCGGGGAGGGCGTCGCGACCCGCAGCGACGCCGACACCGCGATGCGCCTCGGATTCAACTGGCCCCGCGGCCCGTTCGACTGGGCCGAGGCGATCGGCGCCGGACGGGTGGTCGGCTGCCTCGACGCGCTGCGTGCCGAGCTGGGCGAGGAGCGCTATCGGGTGGCGCCCGCCCTGCGTGCTCAGCGCTTGCCGTTGCCCGAGACCGGCCGCTCGATCATCCCGTAGTCGATCGCGCCGTAGACGAAGGTCGGCACGACGGGCCACTGGCGCTTCCAGCTCGCCATCTCGGACGACGGGAAGACGTTGTGGTAGCGGGGGTCGCGGGGGTTCGGATCGGCCAGCGCCTTCTCCTTGATCATCGAGTCGTACTGGTCGATCGAGTCCTCGAGCGTGTTCGAGTTGAGGATCACCTCGCGGCCGAAAAACTCGGCCGTCTTGCGGACCCCTGGGATCTTCGAGAGGTGCGGATGCCAGGAGTCGGCGGCGACGCCGTTCTCCGAGGACACCCATACGCCGTCGTCGGTGTTGATGCACAGCGAGTGGTTGCCGTCCGTATGGCCCGGGGTCCAGACGAGTGCCACGCCCTTGCCGAGCTCGACGTCGCCGTCGATCAGGACGACGTCGTCGGTGATCAGGTCCTTGATCCCCTCCTCCACGTACCAGGCCCACTGCATCGGGTGAAGCGACGCGAACGTATCCCATTCCTTGCGCTGGGCGATCAGCTTCGCGTTCGGGAACAGCGGCGGGCGCGGCGCGGCCTCGCCGGGGATCGGCTCGCTGGTGCCGAGCACGAAACGGAGGTCCTGGACGTGCAGGTGGTCGAAGCTGACGTAGTCGACGTCCTCGGGTCGCAGGCCGGCCTTCGCGAGGGCCTCGTCGGGGTGATTCCAGATCGTGGCCAGCACCTTGTAGGAGAGGAAGTCGCCGAGCTTCTCGATCTGCTGCGCATAGTACGGCGCCTCCGCCGGGCCCTCGGGGACCGTGGGCTCATAGGCAAGCGTCTTCAGCTCGCCGTCGAAACCCTCGAACTGGACGACCTGGAGCCGGTTGATGATGTTCACGTAGGGGTTCGGCCCCTTGGCGGCGCCGCCGAACGCGAACTTGAGCGGGTACCCCGCCGAGGCTATGTCGATCGTGCGGGCGGCGCGGATCCGGTTGTCCGAGGTCGCGAAGCGGGCTCGGAACTCCGCAGCGGCCTCGCGGATCGCGGCCGGTCGATCGCCGCGCGGCCAGGTCTGGTTGGCCTCCTCGAACTCACCGAACGGGCGCAACCCGACCTTCTCGACCTTGACCTTGGGAACCTCGGCAACGGCCATCGAGCACCTCTTCGCGGTAGTGGATCCCTGGGTGCCGAACTGTACCGAGGGCCGGCGGCCCGGACCGGGCCGAGAGCTAGCCGGCCTCGACCGGCTGCTGCTCCTGCGCCTGGCCCGCCCTGCCGGCCCAGTGGGCCTCGGGCGAGGGAGCCACGTCGCGCAGGTACCACTCCGCGTCGAGAGCGCCCATGCAGCCCGTTCCGGCCGCGGTGATCGCCTGCCGGTAGGTGTGGTCGACGAGGTCGCCGACCGCGAACACGCCGGCCAGATTGGTGCGCGTGGAGCCGCCGCGGGTCAGGACGTAGCCGCCGTCGTCCATCTCGACCTGGTCGCGGACCAGCTCGGAGCGCGGCGTGTGGCCGATCGCCACGAACGCCCCGCCGATCTCGAGCTCCTCGACCTCGTCGGTCTCGGCGTTCCGGATCCGCAACGTGGCGAGCTTGCCGTCCTCGCCGGCAGTGAACTCCTGGGGGACGAACGGGGTCTTGAAGCTGATGTTGGCCTGCTCGCGGGCCCGCTCGAGCATGATCTTCGAGGCGCGGAACTCGTCGCGCCGATGGACCACGGCCAGGTCGGAGGCGAACTTCGAGATGAATATCGAGTCCTCCATCGCCGAGTCGCCGCCCCCGATCACGACCACCTTGTCGCCCTTGTAGAAGGCGCCGTCGCAG
>JBOGZB010000068.1:0-7585 GCA_050697175.1 Solirubrobacterales bacterium
CCTGCCGCCACGCAACAGGCCCTAACCCGCCGAAAACGTAGGCCGTAGGCCGAGGCTTTCGGCGGAGTTATTCACGACATGCCCCTGACGCCAGCGGACGAACACTTACGATCAGCCGATCACGTGCTTCGGCGCTTGATCGACGAGGGGGGGCCGATCGATCCAAAGAAGGATCGGCGGGGGAGCCGGCCGGATCCCTACCAGGCGCTGGCGCGGGCGATCGTCGGCCAACAGCTCTCGACCAAGGCGGCCGCCTCGATCTGGGGGCGGGTCACGGAGCTGTTCGACAGCAGCACGCCGACCCCCGAGCAGCTGATCGAGATCGAGGGCGACGACCTTCGCGGCGCCGGGCTCTCGTGGTCGAAGGTCGGCTTTCTCAAGGACCTGGCCGAACGCGTCGAGGACGGACGGGTCGACCTCGCGGGGCTACGGGACCTCTCCGACGAGGACGTGATCGCGGAGCTGACCGAGATCAAGGGGATCGGGCGCTGGACCGCCGAGATGTTCCTGATGTTCCACCTCGCTCGCCCCGACGTCGTCTCGACCGGGGATCTGGGCATCCGCCGCGCGGTGCAGGTCGCATACGGACTCGACGACCTCCCCGGCCCCGCCGACCTGAATCGGATCGCCGAGCCGTGGCGCCCGCAGCGGACCCTGGCCTGTCTCTACCTGTGGCGTTCGCTCGAAAATACCCCCGCTTAAGTCCCAGGCTGTAGGGTCCCGCGACCCCGAAATCCCCTTTAGGAGGCTCGTGTGAGGAAGAGATTGGCGATCGGCGCGGCGCTCGCGCTCGTTATCGGAGCGGTTGGCGCCGGATGCGGCGGCAGCGACAGCACCTCGACCTCGACCGGCGCGAGCGGCGCGAGCGGCGCCACGGGCGCCCAGGGAGCGCCGCTGACCAAGCAGGCCTTCCTGGCCAAGGGGAACGCGATCTGCAAGAAGGGCAACCAGACGCTCAACCAGGACAGCAACAAGTACTTCAACAGCCTCGGCCTCAGCAAGGGTCAGCAGCCGACCTCGGCACAGATCGCCGACTACGTGAACCAGACCGCGGCGCCGAACATCCAGGCGCAGATCACCGCGATCGAGGCGCTTCCGGCTCCGACGGCCGACGAGGCGCAGGTGACGGCGATCACCGATGCCGCTCAGCAGGCCCTCGACAAGGTCAAGGCCGACCCGTCGCTGCTCGTGCAGAACGGCAACAGCGACCCGTTCAAGAGCGTCAACGACCTGGCGAAGAAGTACGGCCTGACCGAGTGCGCGGGCGGGAACTGATCCGGGCGGACCGGTGAGCGCCCTGGAGCGCGTATCGATCGCCGCGATCGCCGACACCGCGGGCGAGTTGGCCACGCAGGCCAAGGAGGCCGAGTCGGCGGGAATCGAGTGCGTGTGGACTCCCGAGCTGTTTCGCAGCTCGGTGACCCAGGCGACCTGGCTCGCGGCCCATACCGAGCGGATCGGGGTCGGCACCGGGATCGCTTGGGCGTTCACCCGCAGCCCGTTCATCCTCGCGGTCACGGCGCTCGATCTCGATGAGATGTCCGCGGGCCGCTTCCGGCTCGGCCTCGGCGCCGGGGTCAAGCGCCTCAACGAGACCTGGCATGGAGTCGAGTACGGTCGCCCGGCGCCCCACCTTCGCGAGACGATCGAGGCGGTCCGGCTGATCATGCAGAAGGCATCCGCCGGCGAGCCGATCACCTATGGCGGCGAGTACCACGAGATCGACATCAAGGGCTGGGTGCGCCCGCACAAGCCGGCGCGCGAGTCGGTGCCGATCTACGCCGCGGCGGTCCGCGAGGGGATGGCCCGGATGGCGGGCGACGTCGCCGACGGCCTGATCGGGCACCCGATCTGCTCGCTGCGCTGGCTCGACGAGGTTCTGGTCGCCAACTTCGAGCAGGGGCTGTCGCGCTCGGGCCGCGACCGCGCCGGCTTCGACTTCATCCCGACCGTCAGCTGCGCGATCTCCGACGACGAGGAGGCCGCGTACGAGGCGGCCCGCAGGACGATCTGCTTCTACGCCACGGTGCGCACCTACGCGCCGATCTGGGAGATGCACGGGTTCGGCGACGAGGCGGCGGCGGTGGGGGACGCCTTCCGGGCCGGCGATTTCGCCGCGATGCCGGCCTCGGTCTCCGACGAGATGGTCGACACATACTGCGCGGCCGGGCCCTTGGACAAGGTCCGCTCCCGGGTGGCGGAGGTCGCCGAGCGCGGCGACGGCGTCTTCCTGACTCCTCCCAGCTACTTCATCGAGCCCGACGAGCTGGCCGCCTACCAGCGACGGATCATCGAGGGGTTCGCGCCGGCCTGATCAAGGGGGCGCGGCGGACCGCTACGGCAGCCTGCCGCCGACGAACTGCACCATCCCCGCGACCCGCTGGCGCACGTTCTCGAACCCCCGCTCCTGAAGGGCGAGGACGACCTCGTCGGACTCGAACAACCGCATCCCGCTTGCCCGCTCGATCACGGGTTTCAGTGCGTGCACGCTGAACTGTCGACGGATCGAGGTCATCAGGGCGATCCGGCCTCCCGGAGCCAGGACCCGCCGCATCTGGTCGAGGGCGGCGAACGGGTCGGCGAACAGGTGCAGGGCGGCGAAGCAGCAGACCCCGTCGAAGCAGCGGTCGCGAAACGGGAGCTCGACGGCGTTGCCTCTGACCAGCGCCAGGTTGGCCGGGCGGCGTCCGCCGAGCTCCTCCACTCCCCGGTTGAGCATCGTGGTCGAGGCATCGATTCCGACCACCAGGCCGTCCTCGCCCACCGTCCGGGCGAACTCGCGCGAGAAGTTCCCCGGGCCGCAGGCGACGTCCAGGACCAGGTCGCCGGGCCCGAGCCCGAGCAGCAGGCGGGCGATCCGGACCTCCTCGTCCATTCCCGGCCCGGTCAGCCCCTTCACCGCTCGGGCGAGCGCCGGGCGCCAGTAGCGCTCGTAGATCGCCGGGACGACGCGGGTGGTCATCAGGTCCTGGGCCGTCCCGGTCGACTCGAGGTCGGCGCCCAGCAGGTCGAGGTAGCCGGCAGCGTCAGCGCCGGGCTCACGGGCGAGGCGCGCCGGGTCGTCGAGCAGAAGCTCGCGTGCACGCCCGATGCCGCCGCGCGCCGCGCGCTCGGA
This sequence comes from Solirubrobacterales bacterium, assembly GCA_050697175.1. Lineage (GTDB taxonomy): Bacteria > Actinomycetota > Thermoleophilia > Solirubrobacterales > 70-9 > AC-56. The sequence goes on from JBOGZB010000068.1 coordinate 3,116, forward strand.
TGTGTCAGTGGCGTCGGGCGAGGCGTCCTCGCTCATCATCGGGCCGGGGGAGGCCCTGGCCCCACTCCCCTGGGGTCGCCCGAGTGGCGGGCGAGCTCCGTCAGGCGGCCGATCTGCTTCTCGCCTTCCAGTCGAGCCGGGTCATCGGCGGGGAGCCCTTCGATCAGCCGCCGGATCCGGTTGCGGATCTGGAGCGCGAAGTGGGGGGTCGAGGGGCCGGCGAGGACGCGAATGTCCTCGACCGTGACCCGATGGCCGCTGGCCAGCCGGTCGGGTCGCTCGGCCTCGCTCACCGGTTGTCGCTCCTGTGCGCGCTCATGGCTTCGATGGCTTGGTCGGTCCGACGGTCCCCTGCCCCTGGGGGGCCGGGCTCTGGCCGGTGCCGGACTGTACCTGCGCGACCTCGGCGAGATCGTCGACCTCGGCCTGGAAGTCGACCGAGACGGCGCTCTGGTCGCCGATCACCCAGATGTGGTTGTAGACCGCCCGGGTCGGGTCGCTGACGTAACCGGGCTTCACGTCGAGCAGGTAGTTGCGAAGCGCGGACGGCACCTGAGCGCCGTCGTCGGTGACGAGAAGAGGGCCCCAGTCACCGCTTGCCGACAGAGCCGCCGCCGCGGCGGCGTCCGCCGGCCGGGAGACGTTGGCGATCGCGAATCCGTGACCCGGGTCGTTGATGTTCCAGCCGAAGGTCCCGTCGACGTAGCGGGCGAAGGCGATCGAGTTGGCGACCGGGTTCTCGGCCCCGACCCGCTTCACCCCGGGGGCCACGTCGTGAAGCTGGGCGAGCGCCTTGTCCGAGATCGCTGAAGTCGGCCCGAGCGCGTAGACCGGCACGCCCTTGTCGGCGCGAAGCGCGGCGAGCGTCGGCTTGGGAACAGAGTCGGCGTGGACGAAGAGGATGGGATCACCCGAGCGCGCGGCCCATGCGGCCGCGGGCATCGCGAGCTGCGGCTGCTCGGAGCTGACCAGCAGGATGTGCGCGGGCCGGATCCCGCTCAGGGTCTGGCGGAGCTTGTCGATCGCCGCGGCGAGCTGGGCAGGGTTGCTGCCGCTTACCCGCTCGGTCCGAAAGCCCGGTGGAGCGGCGGCGGTCCCGACCACGAATGCCTGGTGGCCGCCCGTGCTCGGTGAGCCGCCCGGTTCGAGGGCGTCGAGGGCGGTCGCGGTCAGATCGGGGATCGAGCCGGCGTCGGTGAGCAGGATCGGTGCTCCCACCGGGTTCGCCATCAGGCTGGCCGCCGCGACGCCCGACGCCCAGTCGCCCGCGTCGATCAGGGTCACCGCGTCGGGGCCGTCAACGGCGCCGGTCGACGGGAAGACGGCCAGCGCCACGCCCGCCGCGTCGGCGATCGGGTCGACGCCGGCCACGCGGGTGGTGTTCTTGGTCGCGAACGCCGGGAAGCCGAGGTCGTCGGTGCTCTGCGAGCGACCGGCGTGGGCCGGCGGCTTCGGCGCCGGCGCCGGCCGCGCCTGGCCGCCATCGTCGCTCATCGACTTGCCCAGCAGGTATCCGCCGGCGCCGGCCGCTCCAAGCACGAGCATGCCCGCGAGCACCGCGACCACCGCCCGTCTCCCATCCAGCCACACGGCGGTGAACATACCGGCGCCGTCACCCGCTCACGCGGGCCATCACCCGGCCCGGAGGGTCGCCCTGCCGAGGCGGCCATCGCGAAATTCCAAGACTTTGCCGCCTTGGGGGGTCCATGGCCGCCAAAAGCCCCCGATGTTCGAGCTGGGCGCGTGCTTCCCGCGTCAACGCCCGGGCGCACCTGGCGTCGGTACACTTCAACTGGTTGACTGACCAGTCAATCGGGCGGGGCAGGCGCGCAGGCCGGACTCGCTCGCCCACAGACAGAGATCACGGAGGGCCATCAGATGGATTTCGCACTCAGCGACGAGCAGCGCGAGTTCAGGGATCTTTGCCACAGATTCGCCGCAGAGGTGATCCGCCCGGTCGCCGCCAAGCACGACGCTGAGGAGTCGACCCCCTGGGAGGTCCTCAAGGCCGCCAGGGAGTGGGGGCTGAGCGGCGTCGAACATCTCCAGCGCCTCGGGAGCGACCCGGATGGCCAGTTCGGGGTGATCTCGGCCGAAGAGCTCCACTGGGGCTGCGCCGGAATCGCCCTGGCGGTCGCGGGGTCGGGGCTGGCAGCCGCCGGGCTCGCCTCGTCGGGGACGCCCGAGCAGATCGCCAAGTGGGTGCCCGAGTGCTTCGGCTACGGGGACGAGATCAAGCTGGGTGCCTACGCCGTGACAGAGCCCCAGGCCGGCTCCGACGTCAAGAGCCTTCGCACGACGGCGAAGCTGGACGGGGACGAGTGGGTCCTGAACGGCACCAAGGTCTTCATCACCAACGGCGGGATCGCCGACGTCCACGTTGTCATCGCCACGGTGGACCCCGACCTCGGACACCGCGGGCAGGCCTCGTTCGTGATCGAGAAGGGGACACCGGGCCTGCTCCAGGGCAAGAAGGAGACGAAGCTCGGCATTCGGGCCTCGCACACCGCCGAGGTGATCATGGAGGAGTGCCGGATCCCGGCCGAGAACCTGCTCGGTGGGATGGACAAGCTCGAGCGAAAGCTCGAGCGGGCCCGCTCCGGCGAGTCGAGCGGCCGCGCCTCGGGCGCGCTGGCGACCTTCGAGCTGACGCGGCCGGTGGTAGGCGCCTCGGCTCTCGGCATCGCCCAGGCTGCCTATGAATGGACTCTCTCCTATCTGGACGCCGACGTCACCGCGGATCCGCTGGCCGAGTACCTCGACGAGAGCTCGACCGCTGGCCGCCCACCGCTCGAGCGCCAGGGGGTCCAGCAGCGGCTCGCCGACGTGGCGACCGAGATCGAGGCCGCCAGGCTGTTGGTCCAGCGCGCCTCGTGGATGGGGCGAAACGGGATCCCGATGACCGGCGGACAGGGCTCGATGTCGAAGCTGAAGGCCGGAGACGTCGCGATGTGGGCGACCCGTACGTGCATGGACCTGGTCGGTCCCTACGCGCAGACTACGGATTGCCCGCTCGAGAAGTGGTTCCGCGACGCGAAGATCTACCAGCTCTTCGAGGGCACGGCTGAGATCCAACGGCTCGTCATCTCGCGCATGCAGGCCGCCGAGTACCGCGAGCGCCTCGCCGAGGGCGCCAAGGTCGCGGCCGAAGCGATGTCCGCATCGAGCAACGGCAGCGCCACGAACGGCACCGCCGCGGCCGATCACGGGCAGCAGGCGCCCGCCCAGAACGGCGCCGGGGTCTCCGAGAGCCCGGCTCCGAGCCCGGCCTGAGTCCGGCTGGGCGGCGCCGTTCATAAATCGGTCCAGGCCTGCTAAAGGTCCCGGGGGTCCGTGCCGATAGCTCCGGACGAGCACGTTGTGCTCGGCAAGAATGGACTCGCTGGAGACCGGGACGGACGTTGACTGCGCTGCGGAAGCTCACCCCTACCAATCACCCCTACCTCTTCGGAAGCGGTATCTCGGGGGCGCTCATCGCGGGCACGATCGTCTGCTTCGCCCTGATCACGTCGCTGGTCGCCCAGACGCCCCTCCCCGGCGCCGGCTCGACGATCCTCCCCTCTCGTTCGGGAACCCTGACCCTGAACGGCGGAGGCGACGGCGCTTCGACGTCCGGGGGCGGCGCGACCTCGTCGCCCGCGGGCGCTGTTCCGCCCTCTTCGCTCCTCTCGATCGGCCCGCTCGGGGCCTCGGCCGCGCCGGGGCTCTCGCTCGCCGGCGGCGGGACCGGCGGCCCGCCGAACAGTGGCGGGTCCACACCGCGTAGCGGATCGCCGAACGGGCGGAACCCCGGCGGCCCCGGCCCCGGCCATGGCCCGACCGACCTCAGTCCCGGCGCCCCCGGATCCCGCTCGGGGTCGCTCAGCCCGGGCGCGATGATCGGCGGCCCCGGCACGGGAACCGCCGCGCCGACCTTCCTCGCCGCCGCCTCGGCGCCCAGCATCGGCGCGGCGCAGCCCGCCCAAAGCGACGATCCCGCGGCGACCGACCCGACGCCTCCTCCGAGCGACCCGCCACCCGCGACCGAGCCGCCCCCCGTCGCCGCCCAGCCCGACCCGGGCGTTCCCGACGCCGTGCCGCCCGACCCGACCACGGACCCCGCGGCGACCGACCCGACGCCTCCCGCGAGCGACCCGCCTCCGGTGACCGAGCCCCCGCCGGTCGCCGTGCAGCCCGACCCCGCGACCACTCCGGTGACGTCGCCCGACCAGTCCACTCCGCCCGACTCCTCCGATCCCCCGGCCGAGCAGCCCAGCCCGCCGGACGGGCAGTAGCCATGGGCCATCGGGCCGACACTCAAGCCTCCGGCTCGGGGGTCCCTGGGCGGAGGGCGCGGACCCCGTCGCGCCGCTCCGTGACGCTCGGTGTCGTGCTGGTCGCCGCAGGCGCCCTGGCGGGCTACCTGGCCGCCGCCGGCGCCACCGGCTCGGGCGCGGCGCGCCCCTTGCCCGGCGCGAGCCCGGTCAAGGT
>JBOGZB010000069.1:0-4439 GCA_050697175.1 Solirubrobacterales bacterium
CGGCAGCGCCGGGCGGCTCGCCCAGGGGCGTCCGGGCCTGGTGCCCTGCACCCCGCAGGGCGTCATGGAGCTACTCGCCCATGCGGGCGTGGAGCCGCGCGGCGCCGAGGCGGTGGTGATCGGGCGCTCGATCCTGGTCGGCCGGCCCGTCGCGAGCCTGCTCTTGAACGCCGACGCCACCGTGACCGTCTGCCACTCGCGCACTGAGGACCTGCCGGCGCGCTGCCGCGAGGCGGACATCCTGATCGCCGCGGTGGGATCGCCCCGCCTGGTGAGGGCCGACTGGGTGAAGCCGGGCGCCGCGGTGATCGACGTCGGCATGAACCGGACTGATGACGGCTTGGCCGGCGACGTCGATTTCGAGGCGGTCGCCGAGGTGGCCGGGGCGATCACGCCGGTGCCCGGCGGGGTCGGCCCGATGACGATTGCGATGCTGCTCTCCAACACCCTGGTGGCCGCCCGCGCCCGCCGCGCTTGAGCAAGCCGGCGGTTGTGTCGATACGGGTCCTGCCCGGCCGATCCGCGGGTTAGGCTGCGGGGCGTGCGAACCGCTTGAAAGAGCGGGATCAGGCGTCCGATCCGATCGATTCGCGGCAGGAAGTCATCGACCAGCGCTGAAACCCCACCGAGAAAGCCGAAGTCACCCACTCAAGGAGGGTCAATGGACTTCACCAGACTCAGTCAGGGCGAGAAGATCGCGGGTGTATCCGGGATTCTCCTGATCCTGTTCATGTTCGTCTTCAAGTGGTTCGGGCTCAAGTTCGCCGGTGGGGCCGGAGCATTCGCGGTCTCGATCGAGGGCTCGCGCAACGCGTGGGGCTCGTACGGCTTCACAGACATCGTGTTGTTCATCACGGCCCTGGCCGCGATCGGTCTTGCGCTTCTGGCCGCCTCAGAGGGCGAGATCGGGCTCCCGGTCGCTTTGAGCGCGATCGTCGCGGGCCTGGGCATCCTGTCCGTGATCCTGATCGTGATCAGCATCATCAGCCCGCCGGACCTCGGCGCCAACGTGTCCGGCGCTTCGATCTCCCACACCCGCAAGATCGGCGTCTTTTTAGGGTTGATCTCCGCAGCGGCGGTCGCGGTGGGCGGATACATGGCGATGCAGGAGGAAGGGACGTCGTTCGGCGACGAGGCCGGCCGCTTCGGCGGTGGCGGCGACGCCGGCACCGGCGCTCCGCCTCCTCCGCCCTCCGACCCGCCGCCCTCGAACCCGCCTCCGAGCGCCTAGGGCGATCAGCCCCGGTGCAGCCGGGGTGACAAAGGATCCGTGCGACGGCCGCCTTCAGGCGGCCGTCGTCGTTTTCAGCTCAACCGCGCCGCCAGCCCGTGGGCCACGCGGGAGGCCATCGCGATGATGGTCATCATCGGGTTGACGCCGATCGAGCTCGGCAGGAGGCTGCCGTCGGTTACATAGAGGTCCTTGGCGCCGTGGACGGCGCCGTCGGTCCCGACCACCCCGGCGGCGGGGTCGGAGTCCATTCGCGCGGTGCCCATCGGGTGGAACGCTTCGAGGCGGAGGGCCGAGGGCTTCGGCGGGGATGACTCGAGCTCCGGGATCCGGGTCCTGGCGATGATCGGGATCCCGGCGATCTGGGGGTAGACCTCGAGCGCCCCGGCCGCGTAGTAGAGCTCCGCCGCGCGGGCGATGCCGAACACGAGCCGCTCGCCGTCCTCCCGCGTCAATTGGTAGGTGATGCGAAGCGACCCGTCGCGAGCGAGTCCGACCCGGCCGCTCGAGCGATCCGAGAGGTGGACGCCGGTCGAGGCGATCCGGTCGTAGGCGAGCACCCTCTCCTGGTGCTCGACCCCGGTGCCCGGCAGCCACTGGGCGCCGAAGGCGAGCGGCGTGAACGTCGCCTCCATCAGGAGCCCGCGGTCCTCCCATTCGTTGACGGCGTAGCTCTGCATCACTCCGTCCCAGCCCCGAACCTGCTCGGCGAAACGCGCGCCGACCCAGCAGGCGGGGTGGATCCGAAGGTTGCTGCCGAGCTGCCCGCTCTCGGAGCCGAATCCCGAACGCAGGAGTAGCTCGGGGGTCCCGAAGGCGCCGCCCGCCAGGACCACGGCACGGCGAGCACGAAGCCGGAAGGGACTCGGCTCCTCGCCGGCCCGTGACACGCAGTCGACGCCGGTCGCGCGCCCGCGCTCCCAGGTGATCCGGTGCGCCTCCGTGTCGGCGCGGACTCGTGCCCCGGCCGCCACCGCCCTCGGCAGGTACGAGACGTGCATCGCCCGCTTCGAGTCGAGCCGGCATCCAACCGGGCACGAGCTGCACTGGTGACAACGACCAGCGTTGCGGTGAAGGGGCTCGTGTCGCACCCCCAGCGCCTCTGCGCCCTCGAGCAGGAGCTGGCCGTTTCGGCCCATTCGCTCGGGGTCGACCGGGTGCACGTCGAGCATCTCCTCGGCTTCGGAGTAGTCGGCGTCGAGCTCGCCGGCCCATTCGATCCCGTGATCGGCGCGCCACCCGGCGAGCACCCTGTCTGGGGCCCGAAAGCATGTGCCCGAGTTGATCACCGTGGTCCCGCCGACCGCCCGGCCCACCGGGGTCGGGATCGCCGGCCGCCCCTCGGCGATCGTCAGGCCGCCGTCGCGATAGAGCGCCGAGAGGGCCGCGAGCGGCTCGTCGGGATAGTCGCGGTGGTCCACGGAGGGGCCGGCCTCGATCACGACGACCTCGAGTCCCGCCTCGGCGAGCAACGCGGCGGCAACCGCCCCGCCGGCGCCCGAGCCCACGATCGCGACGTCGCACTCCTCACCGCCCGCCGGGGGGCGAACGTCGCCGAGCCCCGCGGTGGTCCGTTCGGCCTCGGGCCTTCCGTTCGAGACCTCGCAGCGCGCCTCGTAGCCGACCGCCGCCCGAACCCGGGCGTCGTTGCCGTAGCCCAGCCCGGCGACCACCTTGAGCAGCAGAAGCAGGTCGCCGGCGAACGGGATGCTCGAGCGCTCGAGGCGCCGCAGGAAGTCCTGCCGCGACTCGACGCTCGCCCGGCTGAACCGCCACGGGAAGGGCAGCCACTCGAGCGCTCGCAGCGCGAGCCGGATCTGGCGGGTGTTGCGGGCCGGCAGGTCGGCCATGTAGCGGTTCAGCGGATCGGCGATCTCGACCGCGTCTCGGCGCGGCGAGGTTCCCCCGCGCTCGGGACCGGCCGCGGGCGGAAGCGCGCCGAACTCCGGTGCCATCGCCTCGGCGAAGGAGCGCAGGATCCGCACCTCGGCCTTCCCGAGGGCGGGGGCTCGAGAGGGCGAGGCTCGAAGCGCGGCGGCACCGAGCCCCGGAGGGGCCCTTCAGGACGGAGCCGCGGGCTCTCCGATCCGTCCCGAGATCGACCAGAGAAGCAGCGCCACGCCGACCAGGAAGCCGTCGACGAGGAAGTTCAGCAGGTAGATGAAGACGTGGGCGTCGAAGACGTAGAAGCCGAGCGCCGCGAGCGAGGAGGCCGCCTTCCCCGCTGCCAGGACCAGCAGCAGGGGCCGGTAGCGGGGCACGTCCATCTGGACCACCAGGCAGATGCCGGTGATCACGACCATGTAGGCGAAAGCCAGTGCCAGCCAAAGCTTCTCGACCGTCTCAGGCGCCGCGACGAAGCCGCCGAGGTCGTCGCCCAGGTCGCTGATCACGTCGAGCACCCCGTTCGGGACCGCGATGAACAGGATGCCCACGACCGCGAAGCTGGCCGCGAGCAGGCGAAGGTTGAAGACCACGAATCGCTCGGCGCTCACCGGCGGTGATCCTAACCTCCCGCGGGTAATCGCCTCCCTGTACCTAGAATCACGCGCGTGATCGATCGCGAGCAGGTTCTGCACGTCGCGCGGCTTGCCCGCCTCGAGCTGACCGAGGACGAGATCGGCCGGATGTCGACGGACCTCTCCGTGATCCTCGAGCACGTCGAGCGCATGAACCAGCTCGACCTCGACGGGGTCGAGCCGACCTCGCACGTGGTCGAGCTTCGCAACGTGCTTCGCCCCGACGAGCCGCGGCCGAGCGCCGAGCGCGATCGCATCCTCGCCGACGCCCCGGACCCTGCCGAAGGCGCGTTCCGGGTCCCGTCCCCGCAGGCCTGAGCGCGGTGGGCGAGCGCCGATGAGCGACCTCGTAGAGCTGACGGTCGGCGAGGCTGCGGCGCGGATCGCGGCCGGCGAGTTGAGCGGCGAGGAGTACGCCGCGGCCTACGCCGAGGCCGCTGCGGGCGACGAGCTGAACGCGTTCCTGTGGCGCCGCGCTGATGGCGAGTCCGTCCCGCCCACCGGCTCCGGGTCGCTCGCGGGCGTCCCGATCGCGATCAAGGACCTGTTCTGCACCGAGGACATCCCGACCACCGCCGGATCCCGGATCCTCGAGGGCTACCGACCGCCTTACACGGCGACCGCGGTAGAGCGGCTTGCCGGCGCCGGCGCCGGCGTGCTCGGCAAGACGAACATGGACGAGTTCGGGA
>JBOGZB010000070.1:0-15507 GCA_050697175.1 Solirubrobacterales bacterium
GGATCTCGATCGCCTTCTCGACGTCGCCGTCGGCCTCCGCGAGCGCGGCCTTGCAATCCATGATCCCGGCCCCGGTGCGGTCGCGAAGGGCCTTCACGTCGGCGGCGGCGACGGACGCCATCAACCGCTTGGCTCGCTCACGAGGCCGCCGGCCTCGCGGGGGCCTCGGCGGGGGCCGCGTCGGTGGCCGCCTGGGCCTTGGCGGCCTCCTCGGCCGCCTCCTGGCGAGCGCGCTCCTCGGCCTCGCGGCGCTCTCGCTCCTCGTTCTCGCGCCGGCGCCGCTCCTCCTCCTCGGCGTGGCGCTTGGCCTCGGCCTCGCGCCAGCCCTGCGCCGCCTCGTACACGGCCTCGCCGATCGTCTCGACGACCAGCTTGCAGGAGCGAATCGAGTCGTCGTTGCCCGGAATGGGGAAGTCCACGGCGACGGGGTCGACATTCGAGTCGACCAAGCCGATTATCGGGATCCGCAGGCGCTCGGCCTCGCGGACCGCGATCGTCTCGGTCTTCAGGTCGATGATCAGCACGGCCTGCGGGAGCCGCTTCATGCCCCGAACGCCGCCGAGGTTGTACTCGAGCTTCGCAAGCTCGGCCTCGCGCCCCATCCGCTCCTTCGTGGGCAGCAGGTCGAGCTGACCCCCGTCGCGCAGCGAGGTCAGCTCGTGCAGTCGGTCGATCCGGGCGGACATGGTGTGGAAGTTCGTCAGCAGGCCGCCCAGCCAGCGCTGGTTGACGTAGGGCATGTCGCAGCGCTCGGCCCACTCCTTGACGGAGTCGCGGGCCTGCTTCTTGGTGCCGACGAGGAGGACCGTGCCTCCCTTGGAGGCGACGTCGGCGGCGAACCTGCGGGCTTCCGCGAGCAGCTGCTCGGTCTGAAGCAGGTCGATGATGTGGATCCCGTCGCGCTCCCCGAAGATGTAGGGGCGCATTCGGGGATCCCAGCGGCGGGTCTGGTGGCCGAAGTGAAGTCCGGCCTCCAGCAGCTCCCTTATTCCAGGCTCCGGCATGGGGCTCCCTTGTCTCGGTTTTGGCTCTGCTCTGCCCGGCGGCGCTGCGGGGACCCGGCGTCACACTCGTCGCCGGGCAGGGCCCCGTGCCCACTGCCAGGGGTCGGTTTACGGGTCAGCGGAGATTCTAGACGCCCGACGCCAGGCGAGGGTCAACCCGCCCTGGCGAGATCGAGCGCCTCGACCAGGTCGCCGGGGAGCTCCGAGCGCAGGTCGAGATCTCGCCCCGTGAACGGGTGGCGAAAGCCGAGCCGCGAGCTGTGCAGGAACTGGCGGCCCAAGCCGTGGCGTCCAGCATGCCCGTAACGCGGGTCGCCGACGAGGGGATGGCCGATCGCGGCGAAGTGGGCCCGAACCTGATGCGTGCGGCCGGTCTCGAGTCGAACCTCGACCAGGGCGTCGCCCGGCAGCCGTTCGAGGACCTCGAAATGGGTCCGCGCGTCCCGAGGCCCGCGGCCGCCGACGGCTCGGCGTTCTGGGGCCCGGTAGTCACGTCCGAGCGGCGCGTCGATGGTGCCTGTGCGAGACCGCGGATGACCCTCGATCAGCGCCGTGTAGATCCGCTTCACCTCGTGACGCTTGATCTGGGCGGCCAGAAGACGATGCGCGTCGTCGGTGCGGGCGACGATCATCAAGCCCGAGGTGTCCTTGTCGAGGCGGTGGACGATGCCGGGCCGCCGCGGGTCCGGCCCGCCGGCAAGCATCTCGCCGAGCGCATCGACCAGGGTCGGGCCGTGATGCCCGGGGGCCGGATGGACGACGAGGCCCGCCGGCTTCTCGACCACGGCGAGCTGCTCGTCCGACCAGACGATTCGCGGCCCGGGCGCCGCCGGTCCCTCAGCCCGAGCCTGCATGGCGATCGGTGTCGGAGCCGATCGAGACGAGCACTAGCGCGACCGCCCCCAGGGTGATGGCCACGTCCGCGAGGTTGAAGGTCGGCCACAGCGGCGGGTCGATGAAATCGGTCACCGCGTCGACGCGCACCCGGTCGGCGAGGTTGCCGAGCGCACCCCCGACCAGCAGGCCGACCGCGAGCCACAGTCCGGGCCGAGTCGGGTCGAGCGCGAACCAGGCGATGACGACCGCCAGGGCGGCGATGGTCACCGCCATGACGGCGCCGTGCCCGCTCCCGATCCCGAAGGCGAGCCCGGAGTTCGGCGTGTTGCTGACCTTGAACCCAAACGCCACCCGCTCGCTCTGACCGACCGAGAGCGACGAGACGACGATCGCCTTCGAGACCTGGTCCACCAGCACGACCGCGCCGCAGACCGCCAGAGCCTTCCCGAAGGACTGAAGCCTGCCCGACGAGCCAGGAGGGCTCACCCTCGGATCGCGCCGACGACGAGCTGCCCGACGATGTACAGGAGGATCATCGCGAGCATCGGGCTCAGGTCGAGAGCGAAGCCCCCTCCTCCGATCGGCGGGATGACCCTCCGAAACAGGTTCAGGTACGGATCGGTGACCTCCTCAACGAAGCCCACCACGGATCGCAGCACACGGTTGTAGGGCATCCGGGGAACCCACGAGAGCAGGATCCGCACGAAGATCAGGATGAAGTAGACGATGAACAGCGCGGCCACGTAGTCGGCGACGTTGCCTCGGTCGATCGCCAGCGGCACGATCACGAGCGCATCCGCTCCATCGAAGCCTTCACGGCCCCGTCGAGCGCCTGCTTGGCGCCGGCCTCGACCAGCGCCTCGAGGCCCGCCTCGGTGCTCCCGCCCGGAGAGGCGACGGCGTCGCGCAGGTCGGCCGGGTGGCGTGTCGCGAGCAGCACCCCGGTGCCGGCCAGCGTCTCCACGACCAGCTCACGGGCGAGCTCCGGGTCGAGGCCCTGGTCGGCGCCGGCCTCGGCCAGCGCCTCGGCAGTGAGCGCGAAGTAGGCCGGCGAACAGCCCATCACGGCCGTCGCCGCGTCGAGCAGATCCTCGTCGACCTCGACCGTGCGACCGAGCAGGCCGAGCAGATCGAGGACCTCGGCGCCGAGCGGAGCCGGAACCGCGATCGGCGCGTGGCAGATCACTCCCCGCCGGACCTCGACCGCCAGGTTCGGCATCGTGCGAACCATGGGCGTGGCCGGAAATGCGGCCTCGAGACGGCCCAGCGGCGTCGCCCCGAGCACTGAGATGACCGCCTTGGCGCTGCCCGCCAGCCCACCGGCGGCGGACGCGAGGGCGTTCGGCTTGACCGCCACCACCACGAGGTCGGCCTCCCGACCGAGCTCGGTCAGCGTGTCGATCTCCTCCCCTCCGAGCTCGTCGGCCAGCGTCGCGGCCCGTCCGGACCCCGAGTCGCTGAACAGCATCGCCTCCGGGCCGCCCTCGGCACCGGCCCATCCCCGAGCCATCGCCGCAGCCATGCTTCCAGCGCCCACGAACCCAACCTTCATACCCGCAGCCTACGAGTTACCGCCCCGCCCGCACCTATAGGCGCGTACGACCTGCCGCCCCGTAACGCGCCCGAACCCGACGGCAGCGGAGCCGAAGGCGAGCAGCCGGCGGAGTTATTCAAGAGCAGCCGGCGGAGTTATTACGACTGGTTGAAGAAGCCCTTCTCGACCAGGCGCGCCTTCTCCTCGGCCGATACCTCGACGTTTCGCGGGGTGAGCAGGAAGGTCTTGTCGGCGATCTTCTGCATTCCCCCTCCGAGCGCGTACGTGAGGCCGGACGTGAAGTCGATCAGCCGCTTGGCCAGCTCGGAGTCGGTGGTCTGGAGGTTCAGGATCACGGGCACGTCCTGCTTGAACCTGTCCGCCACCTCCTGGGCGTCGTTGAAGCTGTACGGGGTGACAAGGTGGACCCGGACGTCCGCCCCCCCGTTGCCTTCCACGGAGCGAAGCGATCGGGTCCTGTCGCTCACCGGCTCGTCGTCGGCGAATATGTCGTCGATCTCGTCGCGTGCCCGGCGGCGCCGGATCGGGCTCACGCTGGCGGGTCGCAACGCGGGTGAGTCGTAGACCTCGCCCTGGGTCCCGGTGTCGGGGTCGTAGAGATCGGACTCCTGGTACTCGGGATCCTCGGCGAGCCCGAAATAGACCAGCGCACGGTGCCATGTGTCACGAAAGGCCATCGCTCAGCGTACGTTCGCTTCCCCTCGAAGGATTCCTGTACGGATTATTGCGGTTTAGGCGTACAGCGCGGTGCCGAGGCGGATGATCGTCGCCCCTTCGTCGACCGCGACCTCCCAGTCCTGGCTCGTGCCCATCGACAGCCGCGGGAGCCCATGCTCGGACGCGAGCTCGGCCAGGCGGGCGAAGAACGGTCGTGAGGCCTCCGCGTCCTCGCTGAACGGGGGCATCGTCATCAGGCCGACAACTCGAGCGGGGCAGCGCTCGATGAACGACCCGAGCTCTGCGGGGACGACACCCCCCTTCCCCTCCTCTTCGGCGACGTTCACCTCTATCAGGACCTCCGTTTCCGCCAACGCGTGATGCCCCAGCTGGACAAGGGCCGACTCGCTCGCCACCGAGTGGATCAGCCTGACCAAAGGCACGACGTCCTTGACTTTGCGGCTCTGGAGGTTGCCGATGAAGTCCCAGGTGAACGCGTCACCCCATCGCTCCCGCTTGATCCGGAGATCCTGGAGGCGATTCTCGCCGACCAGGGTCACGCCGGCCTCGGCGAGCTCGCCCATCGAGTCCGCCGCCACGTACTTCGTGGCCGCCAGGATCTCGACCTCGGGCCCCGCTCGTTCGCGGGCCCGCTCGAGGTTTCGGCGGATCCGCTCAGCGTCGATCATCGGCCCAGACCAGTCCCGCCTGGCGGCCGGCGCGATCGCCGTCGCGCCGGTGGGAGAAGAAGAGGTCGGGGTTGCAGCTCGTGCACAGCCCGATGACCTCGATCCGCTCGACGCCCGCCCGCTCGAGCAGCTTTGCGGCGACGGCTCGGAGGTCGAGCATCGAGCGATCGGCGACGCCGGGGCTCAGCGGCTCGAACTCGGCGAGAACCTCCTCGCCGACCTCGTAGCAGCAGGGGCCTATGCCGGGGCCGATCACCGCGTGGGTGGCGCCCGACGCGTCCACGCCGTGCTCGACGATTCCGCCTGCGAGCCCCCGCCAGCCACAGTGGACCATCCCGACCGTGCCCTCGCCTGCCAGGGCGACCGGGAGGCAGTCGGCGACCAGCACCATCGGCGCGTACCCCGGACGCGCGGTCACGTGGCCATCGGCGGGCGGGGCCTCGGGCCGAGAATCGAGGTAGGCACCCGGCTCGGCGGGCGCACGGTCGTCGAGCACCTGCGCCCCGTGGACCTGCCGGGCCACCAGCACGTTGTCAGGCTCGACCCCGAGCGCCGACACGAGTCGAAGCCGGTTCTCGCGCACCCTCGGGTCGCCGGTCGATCGCCCCAGGTTGAGGGTGTCGTAGGGCGGCTCGCTGACGCCGCCGAGCCGGGAGGTGAAGACCGCCCGCGCGCCGGGCAGCTCGGCCTCGAGCCACCGCACGCCGTCTCGCTCCCGCCAGCGCATCGTCACCCCGCCGATGCGTCTCGCAGCTTGCCGACCATTCCGGAGACCCCGTCGGAGAGCTGGATCTCGAGCCGGGCCAGAACGTACGGGTTGCTCGAGCTCGCGAGGCCCGGCACCTCGGACTGCGCGCCGACGTAGCCCGCCCTCCGCACCGCCGCGATGACGGTGGCGTCGTAGCGACCGGCCGGGTAGCAGAAGTTGTCCACCGAACCGCCGAACCGCCGGCGCAGGATCCGGCGCGACCCGGTGACCTCGCGCTCGAGCCCGGCGGAGTCGAGCGTCGTCAGGTCGGCGTGCGTGATCGTGTGCGACGCGAGCTCCCAGCCCGCATCCACCATCTTGCGGGCATCCGCGTCCGAAAGATCGGATCCGCGCGCGACCAGGTTCAGGACCCCCCTCCACCCCAGCCGCTGCATCTCGGGGAAGGCGGCCACGTACTGGCTGCGGTAACCGTCGTCGAAGCTGACCACCACCGGCTTCGGAGGCAGCTCGCCATTCCGGAACCAGGCCGCCTCGACCTGATCGAGCGTCACCGCCTCGTACCCGTTGTCCTTCAGCCACTGCATCTGGCGCTGGAAGTCGGCCTGGGGCACGAAGAGCTGCGGATAGGCGGCGCCGGGGACGGGAGGCTGGATCGCGTGGTACTCGAGGATCGGCACCGGCCCCGGGTGGGCGGCCCAGCCGGCTTTCGAGGCGGCCGAAGCCGCGGGCGTGCCCGGGGCCGCCGCCGACGCGGGAGGTGGGGTGCTCGAGCCCGTCGCCGGCCCGCTGTCGCTCGAGCCCTTGAACAGGCTCGCCGCCGCGATCGCGATCACTGCCGCGGCCACCGCGATCACGACCGCGATCACCAGCCTCCGACGCCACCTCCTTCGTCGCGCCGCCTCGCGGCGCCTGTCCTTGAGGTCGGGCGGCAGCTCGCTCAGATAGGAGGGGTCGTCGCGAAACGGCTCCGTCATCGGGCCGAAAGTACCGAACGCATCCGGCGTCCCGCCTACGGGCCGCCGTCTTCGCGCGACGCATCGAGCGCGACGCGAAGCTCGTCGTCCCGGCCGTCGATCTCGCCGTCGAGCTTGGCCCGAAGCGCGGCGGCGAGGCCGCGTCCGAGGCCTGGCCCCTCATCGACCCCGGCCTCGAGCAGGTCGTCGCCGTCGATCTCGAGTCTCACCAGACGCCACCTCGAGACGTAGGAGTCCAGCCACTCGCCCCCGAGCGCCCGCCCGAGGGCCAACTCGACTCCGCCGAGGCCCCGGGCCAGCGAGACGGCCTCGGAGGGGCTGGAGGGCGTCGCGTCGGCCAGCCGGCGCGCCGCAGGCGAGCCGGCGTCGAGCGCGGCGGCCAGCACCGCATCGGCGCGGTCCGCGATTCCGGCCCACGGGTCCCGGCCCATCAGGTCGGCGACCGCGGCCGCAAGCCGCACCCCGTCCGGCGCCAGCTCGAGGAGGCCCCACCCGGCGACCATCTCGAAGCCCGGCGCCGGGGCGCGCTCGCCAGCGAGCTTCAGGAGCTCGGCCTCGACCCGTTGCGCCGACACGGTGCCCAGGTCGGAGGCGCGGAGGGCGTCCTCGGTCCGCGGCTCGAGCGTGAACCCGTAGCGGGCCGCGTAGCGGGCCGCCCGCAGGGCCCTGGTCGGGTCATCGGCGAACGAGCCTGGATGGAGCGTCCGCAGCACTCCCTGCTCGAGATCCGCGAGCCCGCCGTGGGGGTCGACCAGCTCGGAGCCCGGTGAGAGCGCCACCGCCATCGCATTGACCGTGAAGTCGCGCCGGGCCAGGTCCGCTCCGAGGTCGGCGGGGCGAACCACCGGCAGGGCGCCGGGGCTCGGGTAAGCCTCCGACCGGGTTGCCGCCAGATCGATCGACAGCTCGTCGACCCTTACGGTCGCGGTGCCGAATCGCTCGTGGATGTGCAGCTCTCCCCCGAGGCGACGAGCGAGGTCGAGCACGTCACCCTCGACGGCGATGTCGAGGTCGGCCCGATCGCGGCCAAGCAGAAGGTCGCGGACCGCGCCTCCGACCAGATGGGCGCGGACTCCGGACGCCGCCTCCCGCACCCGCCTCAGCCCGGGCAGGACGTCGAGGCGGCCGGCCAACCTGGAAGGCTCGATCTTCGGCTTTGGGGCTGTCATCGGGTCAGGTTGAAGGAGCCCTCAGGAGCGTTCCCTACCATGACGGCCCTCGCGGATGGCTCGCGCACTGAAGACCTGGCGCTCGTGGAGCGTCCGCCGCCGAATCGCCGTGGCCGGTGGCGCATGCCTGGTCATGGCAGGCGGCGCCGGTCTGGCCGCCTATCTCGCCCTGAAGCGCCCCGCCGACGTCTCGAACCCGAGCGCGACGTTCACCGAGCACAAGGCGCCGATCAAGACCGTCGACTGGCCGATGTACGGGCACGACCCCGGGCGCACCCGTTACCTGCCCTCCAAGCACCTGGACCCGCCGTTCGGCTCCTCCGAGTGGAGCTTTCAGGCCGGCAAGCTGCTCGAGTTCCAGCCGATCGTCGTCAAGGGCACGATCTACTTCATGGACAAGGACGGTCAGTTCTACGCCCTGAGCACCGACCGTGGACAGGTGCAGTGGAAGCGCAAGATCGGGACGCTCAACGCCTCGTCACCCGCCTACTCGGACGGCCGGCTGTTCGCGGTCAACCTGGAGCCCCAGCAGGCGGTCGCGCTTCGACCTCACCCGCATGGCAGCAAGGTGCTGTGGCGCCACCCCCTGCCGGGCCGAAGCGAGTCCTCGCCGCTGGTCCACGGCGGCAAGGTGATCTTCGGCTGCGAGTCCGGCGACATATTCGCCCTCGACGCGAAGACCGGCAAGACCGACTGGACCGTCCACACCGGCGGCCCGGTCAAGGGAGCGCTGGCGTATGACCGGGGCACGGTCTTCGCGACCAACTACGCGGGCGAGGTCTGGGCGCTCGACGCGGGAAACGGGCATGTCAAGTGGACGGCGCACACGCAAGGGGGCGGCTTCCTGCGCGGCGGCGGCGTCTACTCGACGCCCGCGGTCGCCTGGGGCCGCGTCTACTTCGGAGGGCTCGACGGGCGCGTCTACAGCTATGTCGAGAAGACGGGCGAGCTCGCCTGGAGCCACTCCACCGGCGCCGAGGTGTATCCGTCCCCGGCTGTGGCCGACACGCCCGACTCGCCGCCGACCGTCTACCTCGGCTCTGAGGACAAGCACTTCTACGCGCTCGACGCCCGAACCGGCGCCGTGCGCTGGCAGCAGTCGCTCGACGGGATCGTGCTGGGCTCCTCGAGCGTGATCGGCGAGACCGTCTACGTCTCGGCGATCGGCCCCAACATCGGGACCTTCGGGTTCAACGTCAAGAACGGCAAGAAGGTCTTCTACAACGACCAGGGCGAGTACAACCCGATGATCTCCGACGGCAAGAAGCTCTACCTGACCGGCACGTCGACGATCCGCGCCTTCAAGCCGCAGCCACCCCATCGCAGCAAGCGGCACGGAGCGGGCAAGGGCTCCAGGGGCGGCGGCAAGCCGGGCGGCTGACCGGCCCTGCGCCTAGGCGAGCCTGACGGCGATACCCGCATCGCTCAGGTGACGCTTCGCCTCACGGACGCTATGGGTGCCGTAGTGGAAGATCGAGGCGCACAACACCGCGTCGGCGCCGCCCTCGACTATCCCGTCGGCCAGGTGCGAGAGCTCGCCGGCGCCGCCTGAGGCGATCACGGGGACCCCGACCGCGTCGGCGACCGCGCGGGTGAGCTCGAGGTCGTAGCCGTCGCTCGTCCCGTCGCGATCCATGCTGGTCAGCAGCACCTCTCCGGCGCCCAACTCGGTCGCCTCCCGCGCCCATCCGACCGCGTCACGCCCCTCGACCATCCGCCGCCCCCCGTGTACATATATGTCCCACCGGGCCTCGGTTGGAGCCAGGGACGAAGTCCCGGGAGATGCGTGCTGTTGCCCCAGGGCGTCGGCGCCCGAACCCGACGGCCCCGGAGGCGAAGCCGAGGAGCCGGCGGTGGTGTTGTGTACGTGGCGTTTGGCGTCGATCGCGATCACTACGCACTGGGAGCCGAAGACCTCGGCGAGCTCGGCGAGCAGCTCGGGGCGGGCCAGGGCGGCCGAGTTGACCGAGACCTTGTCCGCGCCGGCATCGAGAACCGCCTGGGCGTCGGCGACCGAGCGGATGCCCCCGCCGATCGTGAACGGGATGAACACCTTGTCGGCCGTCTTTCGTGCCAGCTCGACGATCGTGTCGCGGCGCTCGTGGGACGCCGTGATGTCAAGGAAGACGAGCTCGTCCGCGCCCTCGGCGTCGTAGCGGGCCGCGAGCTCGACCGGGTCGCCCGCGTCACGCAGTCCGACGAAGTTCGTCCCCTTGACGACCCGCCCCGAGTCGACGTCGAGACACGGGATGACGCGCTTCAGTGCCATCGCACGAGGGTACCCGCGGCCGGACGGCCGCCGGGCGGCTCCGGCTCAGCCCCGCCGGCCGGCGTCGAACGCCTTCAAGCCCAGCTCGCGAAGACGCTCGAACTCGCGGTCGCTCAGGTTGCCCCGCCGGCCCTTGGACTTTCGCAGCAGCCGCCCGAGCTCGCCTCGGTCCGACGCCGAGAGCCCTCCGTGCACCGCTCGGCCCTTTCGATATGCCCACCCGCTCAGCACGTAGATCCGCGCCCACGGCAGCGCCTTGCCGCGCGCGAACAGCTTCGTGATCCCGCCCGCCATCGGAGTCAGGGCGTCCGATCCAGGGCGGCCTGCCCCTCGGTGACCGTGAAGCGCCCGTCATAGAGCGCCCTCCCGACGATCGCCCCGTCGAGGCTGGCGAGGTTGAGGCGCGCAAGGCCGCGAAGGTCGTCCAGCGAGCCGATCCCTCCAGAGTACGTCAGCCGCGCATCGCCCTCGGCGGCCGCGCGAGCGATCTCCGGAAGATCCCCGAGCGCCGGCCCGTCAAGCGTCCCGTCGACCTCGATCGGCGTGTAGAGGAAGCGCCGCACTCCCCGGGCCGCCATCGCCGAGAGGAGCTCCGCCGGGCCGGCGTCGGACACCTCGAGCCAGCCCGCGACAGCCACCCGGCCGGCTCTCGTGTCCAGCGCGACCACGATCTGATCCGCGTGCTCGGCGACCAGGCTCGCGACCAGCTCCGGATCGCGAACCGCGACCGTGCCGACCACGACCCGAGCCGCCCCCGCGTCGAGCGCCGCCTCCACGGCCGCTGCGTCGCGGAGCCCGCCCCCGAGCTGAACGGGAATCCCGAGCCCGACGATGCGGGCCACGGTGGCGAGGTTCTCCGGCCGGCCCGAGAGGGCTCCGTCGAGGTCGACGACGTGGAGAAAACGCGCCGCCTGCTGCTGCCACCGCCGCGCCGCGTCGAGCGGTTCGGAGTCGTGCGCCGTCTCGCGCCCGTAGTCGCCCTGGGTCAATCGCACGACGTGGCCGTTTCGGATGTCGATCGCCGGATAGAGGATCAACGCGTCAGCCGGGCCCGGAGCCGGCGGCGGCCACGGGGCTCGAGGCCCGTCCGGCCGCGCCGCCGGCGATCGCTGCGAAGTTTGCGAGCAGCCGCAGTCCGGCGGCGCTCGACTTCTCGGGATGGAACTGCACTCCGTAGAGCGGCGGGCGCGCAACCGCGCAGGTGAACCGCTCGCCCCACTCGGCGGTCCCGATCACGTCGCCCGGGTCGGTCGGACGGACCCCGAACGAGTGAACGAAGTAGAAGGGCGTCTCGTCGGCCATGCCCTCGATCAGCTTCGAAGCCCTCTCCCTGCGGACCGGCTCCCAGCCGATGTGAGGGACCTTGAGGCCGCCGGCGTCGAGCGCCGTCACCTCGCCCGCCAGCAGGCCGAGCCCCGCGGCTCCGCCGAGCTCGGACGAGCGCTCGAACAGGAGCTGCATGCCGAGGCAGATCCCGAGCACCGGAGTTCCCGCTTCGACGCGGTCGGCCAGCAGCTCGTCGAACCCCCGCTCGCGGACGCTGTGCATGGCCTTGGGGAACGCCCCGACGCCGGGCAGGACGATCCCGTCCGCGCCGGCGCTCGCTGCCGGGTCAGCGGTGATCCGCGGGACGGCGCCGACCCGCTCCAGGGCCTTCTCGATCGAGCGCAGGTTTCCGACCCCGTAGTCGAGGATCGCGATCCGGGCGCCGGAGGGGGCCACTAGGTCAGAGTCCCCTTGGTGGAGGGCACACCGGGCTGCGTGGGGTCTATCGATACGGCCTGCCGCAGCGCCCTCGCGAACGCCTTGAAGCACGCCTCGATCATGTGGTGCGCGTTCGACCCGTAGCGGGTCCCCACGTGAAGGGTCAGCTTGGCGCTGGTCGCCACCGCCCGGAAGAACTCCTCGGCGAGCTCCGCGTCGAAGCCGGCGATCGAGGTCGGGGGCAGATCGGCCTCGAACCGGCAAAGCGGGCGGCCGGAGATGTCGATCGCGCAGATCCCGAGCGCCTCGTCCATGGGAAGCGCCATGTAGCCGTAGCGCCGGATCCCCGCCCGGTCGCCCAGCGCCCGATCGAGCGCCTGGCCGAGCGCGATGCCGACGTCCTCGACGGTGTGGTGCGCGCCGGTCTCCAGATCGCCCTTGGCGTCGACCTGGAGGCCGAGCCGGCCGTGGTGGCCGAGCAGCTCGAGCATGTGATCGAGGAACCCGACCCCGGTCGAGCACGAGACATCGCCGCCGTCGAGGTCGAGCGCCAGGCTGACCTCGGTCTCGCGAGTCCGTCGGTCGATCTTCGCGGTGCGCGTCATTTGGTCGGTGAAATTGCCTGCAAAGCATGCATCTTTACGGATCAGCCCCCGGCTCGAGCGCGAGCCGACTCGCCGTGCACGGGAAGGCCCTCCGCCCTGGCCAGCGCGTCGACCTGGGGCGCCAACGCGGCGGCGGCCGCGGCCGAGACCGTGACGACCGAGATCCGGCGCCGGAAGGTGGCCGGCCCGAGCGGCCCTGCGAAGCGTGCCGCCCCGCCGGTCGGAAGCACGTGGTTTGACCCGGCCGCGTAGTCGCCGAACGCGGTCGCGCCCATGCCGCCGATGAACACGCAGCCGGCCACCCTGGCCCTCGCGGCGGTGGCATCGACCCCGTCGAACACGAGCTCGAGGTGCTCCGGCGCGACGGCGTCGGCGAGCGCCAAGGCCGCCTCGACGCCGCTCGTCGCGACCAGGGACAGGGGCGCGTCGGCGATGCTCGGTCGCTCGGCGACCAGCTCATCGACCAGCTCGGCGATCCGCTCGAGCAATGCCAGGTCCGGCGAGGCGACGATCAGCGTGCCGTCGTCGCCGTGCTCACCCTGGGCGCAGATGTCCAGGGCGATCCACTCCGGGTTGGCGGTCCCGTCAGCGACCACCATCAGCTCGCTCGGGCCGGCGATCCCGTCGATCCCGACGGCCGCCGCGACGGCGCGCTTGGCCTCCTGTACGTAGCGGTTGCCCGGACCGGCGATCAGGTCGACTCGGTCGATCGTCTCGGTTCCGTACGCGAGGGCCGCGATTGCCTGCGCCCCTCCCACGGCGTAGACCTCGTGCACCCCGGCGATCGCGCAGGCGGCGAGGGCGACGGCGCTGGGCCGGCCTCCCGCCCCCGGAGGGCTGACCACCGCGATCCGGGTGGCGCCGGCGATCCGGGCCGGGACGGCGCACATCAGGACGGAGGATGGATATGCGGCCCGACCTCCGGGCGTGTAGACGCCGACCGACGCGATCGGCTCCTCGCGAATCTCGATCGCCTGACCCTCCGGGAGCTCGAGCGCCGCCGGGCGGGTCCGGACCTCGAGCTCGGAGCGCGCGACTGCCTCGATGTTGCCGGCCGCCACCCGGAGTGCCTCGCGCACTTCGGGCTCGAGCAGGCCCGGAGCCGCCTCGACGGCCTCGGGGTCGATCCTCAGCTCCTCAGGCGGCTCCTCGCCGAGCCTCTCGGCGACCTCGCGGAGCGCCTCGTCACCGCCCACGCGGATCCGCTCGATGATTCGCTCCACCTGCGCCGTCACCTCGGAGAGCGGCGGCGCGAGCGCCCGCAGCCGCCGCGCCAGGGCCCGCGCGTCTCGCCCGTCCCACTCGATCAGATCGGGCCTCATCCGCGAATCGCCTCTCTGAACCGCTCGGCGAGCGCATCGACCTCGGCCGCCCGAAGCTTGTGGGCCACCCGATTGGCGACCAGGCGCGCCGTGCAGCCGGCGATCTCCTCGCGAACCTCGAGCTGGTTCTCCTCCAGGGTCCTTCCCGTGTCGACCAGGTCGACGATCCCGTCGGCGAGCCCGACGAGCGGCGCCAGCTCGACAGACCCCTTGACGTCGACCACCTCGACCTGGCGACCGCTCTCCTCGAAGTAGCGAACCGCGATCCCCGGGTACTTGGTCGCGATCCTCATCGTCCCGAGCCGCCGAGCGGCCTCGCCCAGGCTCTCGTCACCCCGGCGCCCCGCGAGCACCATCCGGCATTCGCCGTAGCGCAGGTCGAGGAGCTCGTAGACCGCGCGGTCGCGCTGCTCGAGCAGGACGTCCTTTCCGGTGATCCCCAGATCGGCGGCGCCGGCCTCGACGTATGTCGGGACGTCGGAGGGCCTCATCGTGACCAGCACCAATCCGCCGCTTCGAAAGACGAGCGATCGCGACTCCCCGCGAAGCTCCTCGGTGTCGACCCCGATCCGATCGAGGAGGTCGAGCGTGCCCTCGAAGAGCGCTCCTCGCGGAACCGCGAGCTTCAGGGCGCCCTCCTCCCGCGCCCGGGTTCCCGAGACCTCGGCGAGCCTCACGCCGTGCCCCTTCCCCGCTCGTCGCCGGCCCGGCGGGCAGCCAGGCGCTCCTCCTCGGCCTGGGCGATGTGGAGCCGCTCCAGGTAGAGGGCGAAGCCCGCGGCCGGCTGGGTCGATCCGAATCTGCCCATCAGCTCGTCGTAGCGTCCTCCGCCCCCGAGCACATGGCCGACCGCGGGGTCGTAGACCTCGAGGATCGCCCCCGTGTAATAGCCCAGGTCGCGGAGCAGGCCCAGGTCGAGCCGAACGCGGTCGGCGACCCCGCGTGCGACGAGCGCCTCGTGGGTCGCGTTCAGCCTCTCGATCGCCCGATCGACCGCGGAGCCCCCGAGCTCGCGGGCTCGATCGAGGACCTCGGGGCCTCCACGCAGGCTCGGGAGGGCGAGCAGGGTCCGGCGCTGATCGGGGGCGATGTCGAGCTCGTCGAGCTCGGCTTCCAGCCCGACCAGGTCGTGCCGAGCGAGAGTCTCAAGGATCAGCTCGCGGCGCCGCTCCTCGACGCCGTGCTCGCCGAGCAGCTGGCGGTACAGGTCCGCGTCCCCGAGCCCGATCACCGCCCTGGTCAGGCCGATCGCGTCGAGCGCCCCGGCCAGGACCTCGATCACCTCGGCGGTGCCCGCCGGGGCGTCCACCCCGATCAGCTCGACGCCGGCCTGGGAGAACTCGCGCATCTGGCCGCGCTGGGGGCGGACGGCGCGATAGGCGTTGCCGATGTAGCAGAGCCGGAAGGGCGGCTCGGAATCGGCAAGCCGGGTGGCGACCAGTCGAGCGATCGGGACCGTCATGTCGGTCCTCATCGCCAAGAGCTCCCCGTCCTCGTCGAAGAACCTGTACGCCGCCGGCGCGCCTCGCTCGTCGCCGCGCGCCAGCACCTCGTCATATTCGATCGTCGGCGTCGCGACCTCGCCGTACCCGAACCGCCCGAAGGCCTCGGCGAGCGCGGCCTCGAGGCGTCGAAGCTCGCGCATCTCGTCCGGCAGCACGTCTCGCGTGCCCGGCGGTATGCGATGCGAGGCCATCAGCGACTTCGTCGCTAGCCCGGGCGGAACACTAGGCGGGGACGGGCTCGACGCTGACCCGCTCGATCCGGGCGCCGAGCTCGCGGAGGCGCAGGTCGATCCGCTCGTATCCGCGGTCGATCTGGGTGATGTTTCCGATCTCCGAGGTGCCCTCGGCGGCCAGCGCGGCGATGAGCATCGCCATTCCCGCCCGGATGTCGGGGCTGTCGACGCGCTCGCCGTGAAGACGGCTCGGACCGTTGACGATCGCCCGGTGGGGATCGCACAACGTGATCCGAGCGCCCATCGCGACCAGCTTGTCGACGAAGAACAGGCGG
>JBOGZB010000071.1:0-11224 GCA_050697175.1 Solirubrobacterales bacterium
TGACCACGCACTACATGGACGAGGCCCAAGCGCTCGCCGACCGGGTGGCGATCATCGTCGGTGGGGAGATCGTCGCCGAGGGGCCGCCGAGCGAGCTCGGCGGCCGGGCGAGCGCCAGCTCCTCGATCAGCTTCCAGCTTCCGTCGGGCACCGCGATAGCCGACCTCCCCGACCTGGTCGCGGGAGCGATCGGGGCCCGCGGCGGCCCCTCCAACGGCGAGGTCGAGCTCCGCACGCAGCACCCGGTGGCGGTCCTCAACGCGCTCACCGAGTGGGCTCTATCCAGGGATCTGGACCTGGCCGGCCTCGAGGTGCGCCGCCCGAGCCTCGAGGACGTCTATCTGGAGCTGACCAAATGAGCGGGTTCCAGCTCGCCCTCCACCAGTTCCGCTTCGACCAGAAGGTCTTCTGGCGCAACCCGGCGACCGTCTTCTTCACGGTGATGTTCCCGGTCATGTTCCTGGTCCTGCTCGGGGTGATCGTCAACGGCCAGACGATCCACGCGCAGGGGGGGATCGACGCGACGACCTACTTCGTCCCCGCGGTGATCACCCTGGCGCTGGTCTCGGCGACGATGGTCAACCTGGCGATGAGCCTGACCATCCTGCGCGAGGGCGGGATCCTGAAGCGCCTGCGCGGGACGCCGCTTCCGAGCTGGGTCTTCATCGCCGGCCGGATCGGCAACGCGCTGATCACCTCGCTGTTGATGTTCGTGCTGGTCACGGTGCTCGGTCGGGCGCTGTTCGGGGTCCCCGTCCCGTGGTCGCAGCTCCCGGAGCTGATCGCCGCGCTGGTGGTCGGCTCGGCGTCGTTCTGCGCGCTCGGCGTCGCGCTCGCCTCGTTCATCCCGTCGCGCGAGGCCGCACCGGCGATCACCAACCTCGTCGTCTTCCCGCTCTACTTCCTCTCCGGGGTGTTCATCCCCGAGAGCGAGATTCCGAACGGCGTTCTCGGGATCGCCGATCTGTTCCCGATCCGGCACCTCTTCGATGCGCTTCTGGCCGGGTTCGACCCGTCGACGGCGTCCGGCGGCTTCCAGGCCGGGGACCTCGCGGTGGTCGCGGCGTGGGGTGTCCTCGGCCTCGCGGTCGCGCTGCGGCGGTTTCGCTGGGAACCGCGCACGTAGGATCGGGACCCGGCCCGGGCGGGCGGGCGGCGGCGCTTCGGTCGACCGCCCCCCGCTATGGTCCGAATCGGCCATCTGCCCGGCCGATCGAGGCGTTCGGGCGTCCAATAAGGGCCGATGTGAGCACGAGACAGGCACGATGAGCAAGGAGGGAACATGGCGCCGGTGAGAGTCGGGATCAACGGGTTCGGCAGGATCGGCAGGAACCTGTTCCGTGCCGCTCACGAGGCGGGGTCCGACCTCGAGTTCGTCGCCGTCAACGACATCACCGATCCGGCGACCCTCGCCCATCTGCTCAAGTACGACTCGATCCTGGGCCGGTTCAAGGACCCGGTCGAGGCGGGCGACGGCGTGATCGAGGTGGGGGGGCGCGAGATCAAGGTGCTCGCCGAGCGAGACCCGGCGGCGCTTCCGTGGGGCGACCTCGGGGTCGATGTCGTGATCGAGTCCACAGGACTGTTCACCAAGCGTGACGACGCCGCCAAGCACCTGGTGGCCGGCGCCCGGAAGGTGATCATCTCGGCGCCGGCGACCGATCCCGACATAACGGTTGCCCTCGGAGTCAACTTCGAGCGCGACTACGACCCCGAGAGCCACCACATCGTGTCCAACGCGTCGTGCACCACGAACTGCCTCGCGCCTGTAGCGAAGGTCCTTCACGAGACGATCGGGATCGAGCGCGGGCTGATCACCACGATCCACGCCTACACGGCGGACCAGCGGCTTCAGGACATGCCCCACAAGGACCTGCGGCGGGCCAGGGCGGCGGCGCTCAACCTGATCCCGACGACGACCGGCGCCGCGCGCGCGGTCGGCCTCGTGCTTCCGGAGCTCCAGGGAAAGCTGAACGGGATCGCCGTCAGGGCGCCCGTCGCGACCGGGTCGGTGGTCGACCTCGTGTGCGAGGTCGCGCGCCCGACCACGGTCGAAGAGGTCAACGAGGCCGCCCGCGCGGCGGCAGACGGGCCGCTCGAAGGGATCCTCGCCTACACGGAGGACCCGATCGTCTCCACGGACATCGTCCAGGACACGCATTCCTCGATCTTCGATGCGGGCCAGACGATGGTCATGGAGGGCACGATGGTCAAGGTCGTCGCCTGGTACGACAACGAGTGGGGTTACTCGAACCGCTGCGTGGAGCTGGCTGCCAGGATCCTCGAGCCCATGCCCGCGCTGGCGGCCGGCCAGGGCGGCTGAGCGCCGCCTGCGCCACCCGGTGGATCCCTTGAGCTTCGCCAAGGCGAGCGTTCGCGAGGCGCCCGTCGACGGCCGTCGCGTGCTGGCGCGGGTCGACTTCAACGTCCCGCTCACCGAGGGGCGGATCGACGACGACGCCCGGATCCGGAGCGCGCTGCCGACGATCGAGCTGCTGCGAGAGCGTGGGGCCGCGGTGGTGCTCGTCTCGCACCTCGATCGCCCGGACGGCTTCGACCCCGCGCTCTCGATGGCACCGGTCGCCGCCCGCCTCGCGGAGCTGCTCGGCGTTCCCGTGAAGCTGGCTCCGGGGGTGGCTGGGCCGGACGTCGAGGTGCTGGCGGCCGGACTCGGTCCCGGCGACGTGCTGCTGCTGGAGAACAGCCGATTCGAGCCCGGCGAGGCCACCAACGACCCGGCGCTCGCGAGGGGTCTCGCGGCGCTCGCTGACCTCTACGTGAACGACGCGTTCGGCGCCGCGCATCGCTCCCATTCGACGACCGAGGGCGTCGCCCGGCTGCTCCCCGCCTACGCGGGCCTGCTGCTCGAGCGCGAGGTCCGCGAGCTCATGGCGGTGCGCGACGACCCGGCGCGGCCGTTCTGCGTGATCCTCGGTGGCGCCAAGGTGAGCGACAAGGTTCGGGTCATCGAGCGATTCCTCGAGACCGCCGATCGGCTCCTGATCGGTGGCGCGATGTGCTTCAGCTTCTTCAGCGCTCAGGGGATCGGGACCGGCGACTCGCTGGTCGAGGCCGAGGGCGTCGAGCTCGCCCGCGACGTGCTCGGGCTCGCGCACGAGCGCGGCTGCGACCTCGAGCTCCCGCTGGACCTGGTGCTCGGCCGATCGTTCGACCCTGCCACCGAGGTCCGCCGGCTCGACGGGGTCGAGATCCCCGAGGGCTGGATGGGGCTCGACATCGGCCCGCGCACCGCGTCCGCGTACGTCGAGCGCGTCGAGTCCGCGGGAACCGTGTTCTGGAACGGGCCGATGGGAGCCTTCGAGCTCGACCCGTTCGCGGCCGGGACCCGGGCGATCGCCGAGGCGGTGGCGTCGGCCCCGGGCACGACCGTGGTCGGGGGCGGTGACTCGGCGGCGGCGATGGCGGCCTTCGGCCTCGCGGAGCGGGTCGATTGGCTCTCGACCGGGGGCGGGGCCTCGCTGGAGCTGATGGAGGGTTGTGCGCTGCCGGCGGTGGAGGCCCTCATGGACGCCGGCCAGGTCGAAAGCCACGGCTAGGCCGCCCGAGGAGCGACCCACGATGTCAGCCAGAGTCCCGGCGGTGGCCGCCAATTGGAAGATGCACAAGACGCGCCCCGAGACGTCGGCGTTCCTCGACGCGTTCATCGAGCCGGCCGCCGAGCGGCTGGCGGGGGTCGAGCTGGTGATCTGCCCTCCGTTCACATCGCTCGAGACGGCGGTCGCGCGGTGCGCCGCGACCGCGGTCAAGGTCGCCGCTCAGAACATGCACTTCGAGCCCCAGGGGGCGTTCACCGGCGAGCTCTCGGCTCAGATGCTGGTCGAGGTGGGGGTGGACGCCGTCGTCCTCGGTCACTCTGAACGGCGCCGTCTGTTCGGCGAGACCGACGAGGCGCTGGCGCGCAAGGTGCCGGCGGCGCTGGACGCAGGGCTGATCCCGATCCTCTGCGTCGGCGAGACGCTGGCCGACCGAGAGGGCGGGCGAACCGAGGAGGTGCTGCGCAGCCAGGTCGAGGAGGACCTCGCCGACGTCGGTGACGCCCACCTCGGGGGGATCGTGATCGCCTACGAGCCCGTGTGGGCGATCGGGACGGGCCGAAACGCGACCGCCGAGCAGGCGGCCGAGGCGATCGCCTTCATCCGATCGCTGATCGAGACCCGCGACGCCTCCGCCAGCGAAGCGGTGCGGATCCTCTATGGAGGCTCGGTGAAGCCGGACAACGCCGCCGAGCTGCTCGGCCCGGAGACCGTCGACGGGGCCCTGGTCGGGGGCGCAAGCCTCGAGCCCGGAGATTTCTTGAAGATCGCCGCCGCCTCGTCCTCGCGATGATCCCGGCGGGCGCGGAGAGTGTCCCGGTGGGCTCGCTGGCCCTGATCATCCTGGACGGGTGGGGGATCGCCGATCCGGGGCCCGGGAATGCGGTCAGCCAGGCCGGCACGCCGGTCTTCGACGGGCTCTGGAACCGCTACCCGCACACCACCCTGTCCGCCAGCGGCCGGGACGTCGGCCTGCCGGACGGCCAGATGGGCAACTCCGAGGTCGGGCACCTGAACCTGGGCGCCGGGTCGATCGTCAAGCAGGACCTGACCCGGATCGACGATGCGATCGCCGACGGGAGCTTCTTCGACAACCCGGTCCTGAAGGCCGCGTGCCGGGCCGCGTGCGCCGGCCCGCGCGGCAGGCTTCACCTGATGGGGCTGGTATCCGACGGCGGGGTCCACTCGGGATGGGAGCACATCGAGGCGTGCATCGAGCTCGCCGCCCAAGAGGGGGTGCCCGACCTGGTCGTCCACGCGTTCACCGACGGGCGGGACACCCCGCCGACCGGGGGTGCGGGGTACGTACGCGAGCTGGAGCGCTGGCTGCGCCACGCCGGCCGGATCGGGACGGTCAGCGGCCGCTACTACGCGATGGACCGCGACCGCCGCTGGGATCGGATCAAGCTCGCCTACGACGCGATCGTGCACGCCGAGGGGCCGCGCTCCGCGACCGCTCTGGAGGCGCTCGAGGCCTCGCATGCCGCCGGCCGGACGGACGAGTTCGTGAAGCCCACTGTGATCGGCGACTACGACGGAATGGCGGATGGAGACGTCGCGATCCACTTCAACTTCCGGCCCGACCGGGCTCGCCAGCTGGTTCGCGCGCTCGGCGAGCCCGACTTCGACGAGTTCGCGCGCGGCAAGGCTCCCGAGGTCGCGCTCACGACGCTGGCCGAGTACCGCGAAGGCTGGGCCTACCCGGTGGCGTTCGCGCCCAGGGTGCCGGGTGACACCCTGGCCGAGGTGATCGCCGGTGCCGGCGGGCGCCAGCTCCACGTCGCCGAGACCGAGAAGTACGCGCACGTCACCTACTTCTTCAACGGTGGGCGCGAGCGAAAGTGGGAGGGGGAGGAGCGTCGGCTCGTCCCGTCCCCGCGAGAGGTCGCCACCTACGACGAGCGGCCCGAGATGAGCGCCGAGGCTGCCGCCGCGGCCTTTTCCGAGGGCTGGGCGGGGGACGGCTACACGTTCGGGATCATCAACTTCGCCAATCCGGACATGGTCGGCCACACCGGCGACATCCCAGCCGCCGTCGCCGCGATCGAGACGGTCGACCGGTGCCTGGGCTCCGTCGTCGCGGCCGTCCATGGCGCGGGCGGCGCATGCATCGTCACCGCCGACCACGGCAACGCCGACCAGATGCTTGAGCCCGACGGGTCGCCCAACACCGCCCACTCGACGAACCCGGTCCCCCTCGTGGTCACGGTCGAGGGCCTGTCGCTGGCCGAGCGCGGGATCCTGGCCGACGTCGCGCCGACCGCGCTCGCGCTGCTCGGGATCGACCAGCCGGCCGCGATGACCGGCCACTCGCTGGTCGTCTGAGCCGGTTCGGCCTAGGCTTCGCGCCGTGCGCAGCGATCCCGAGCGGCTTCGATTCGAGATCGCGGCGCGAGACGGGGACGCGCGGACAGGTCGGCTGCACACCTCGTCGGGATCGGTCGCGACGCCGGCTTTCATCCCCCTGGCGACCCGGGGAAGCGTTCGCTCGCTGACCCCCGCGGACGTCGCCGCGCTCGGGTACGAGATGGTGCTCGGCAACACGTTTCACCTGCTGCTCTCGCCCGGCCCGGATCGGATCGAGGCGCTCGGCGGCCTGCGCTCGATGATGGGATGGAAGGGCGCGATCATCACCGACTCGGGCGGCTTTCAGGTCTTCTCCCTGGCCCACGGCAACGTCGCCGACGAGGTCAAGGGGCGGCGGGGAGGCCCGCCGAGCCGAGGGATGGTCCGCGGCATCGACGAGGAGGGAGTGCGGTTTCGCTCCTACATCGACGGATCCGAGCACTTCCTCGGGCCCGAGGAGTCGATGGGCGTCCAGGCGGCGCTCGGCTCCGACCTGGCGCTCGCGTTCGATGAGTGCACGCCGTATCACGCGGACCGCGACTACACCGAGCGCTCGATGGAGCGCACGCACCGCTGGCTCGATCGGTGCGTGGCCTGGCACGAGCGTGAGGGGCCGCCGCGGCAGGCCGTGCTCGGGATCGTCCAGGGCGGGGTCCACGAGGACCTTCGCCGGGCGTCGGCCGAGAGGATCCGCGAGGCGGCGATCGACGGGGTGGCGATCGGGGGGACGCTGGGCCGCGACAAGGCGGAGATGCGCGGGGTGGTGGCGATGACGACGCCGCATCTCCCGGCCGACGCCCCATGCCATCTGCTCGGGATCGGCGAGCCCGACGACCTCGTCGAGGGGATCGCGCTCGGGATCGACCTGTTCGACTGCGCGGTCCCGACCCGGCTCGCCCGCCACGGGGTCGCGCTCGCCCCGCTGCCCGAGAATCGGTTCCGGCTCGACGTTCGCCACCGCGGCCTCGAGCTCGATCGAGGGCCGCTGGTCGATGGCTGTCCCTGTTCGACCTGCGACGCCCACACCAGGGCGTACGTCCATTACCTCTCGCGCGCCCAGGAGCTGACCGGCGTGCGGCTGCTCGCGATCCACAACCTCGCCTATCTGGAGGGGCTCATGCGGGGCGCCCGGGAGGCGATCGCGGCGGGGCGGTTCGACGATTACCGGCGGGGAACGCTGGGCGGTGAGCCGCCCTGGGAGCTCACCGGCGAGGCGGGCTGACGCTCACTGGGTGTGGGCGTTGATGAAGTCCTTGAGCTGGTTGATCTGGTCGGGGATCGTGTGCTTGATCAGGTTGGTGTTCTGGCCGGCGTTCGTCGTCAGCAGGACGACCCCCGCGACCACGGCGGCCAGGATCGCGATCACGAGCAGGACCCCCAGCGCCCCTCTGACCCGTCGGCCGACGGAGCGCTTCGGCTTGGCCGCCGGCGTCCGCGTGGCCTGACGGGGCCGCGTGGCCGGGCGTGGTCGGCGGGTCGGCGGGGTCGCCTCGGCCGGCAGGCGGCGCGTCGCCCCGGTGGGCTCGGTGGAGAGCATCCGAGTCGCCTGCGTCTCGGCGGCGCCACCGGCCGGAGCGGGCGGCTCATACCCCGAGCCCCCGGCCTGAAGCGCCGCCGAGAGCTCGCGCGCGCTCGAGTAGCGAAGAGCCGGGTCGCCCTCGAGCGATCGCAGCACCGCGGTCGACAGGGTGTCGGGGACGTCGGGGTCATACGAGCTGGGCGGCAGGGGACGCTCCCCCTCGCGGCGGATCGCGAGCTCGGCGAGGGTCGCCCCTTCCCAGGGAAGGCGCCCGGTCAAGAGCTGGTAGATCACGACGCCGAGCGCGTAGACGTCCGAGGCCGGGGTGGCCTCCTCGCCTCGCGCCTGCTCGGGCGCCAGGTACGCGGCGGTTCCGACTACCGATCCGACCTGGGTGAGGCGACTCTGCTCGGCCGCCCGCGCGATCCCGAAATCGGTCAACTTGACGGTCATCTCGCCGGTCGGGGGGTCGTGTGCGGACGGGTCGGAGTTTGTGTGGCCCGAGGCGCTGCCTATCACCATCAGGTTGCCCGGCTTGACGTCTCGGTGGATGATCCCCTGGCGGTGGGCATAGTCCAGCCCGGCGCACGACTGGGTGCCGACCTCGACCGCGATCTCGGGCCCCAGGGCTCCGCGCGTCTGGAGGAGCTGCGCGCCCGAGCGGCCCTCGACGTACTCCATGACGATGTAGTGGCGTCCCTCGTCGACGCCGGTGTCGTACACCTGGACGATGTTGGGGTGGATCAGCTTCGCGACCGCGAGGGCCTCGCGCCGAAACCGCGCCACGAACTTGTCGTCGTCGGACAGGTGCTCGGCGAGGATCTTGACCGCCACGGTTCGCTCCAGCACCCGGTCGGTCGCCTTGTAGACGCTCGACATGCCGCCCGACCCGAGCCGGTCGGCGAGCTGGTAACGACCTGAGATCAGCGCCGCGCTCATCGTCAGCCGGTTCCCACGCCGGTTCCGCCGGTGCCGCCGGTGCCGCCTGACGAGCCGCCGCTCGGCGTTCCGCTCCCCTGGCCGCTCCCGTTGCCGGTTCCCGTGCCCTGGTTCGAGCCACCCGGGCTGGTAGTCGGGGATCCCTGGTTGCCGCCGCCGCCCTGGCCGCCGCCGCCCTGGCCGCCGCCGGCCTGCGCCGGCGCCGGCTCCGTTGGCGTCGTCGGGGTGGTGTCCGTCGAATCCGTGGTCGTGGTCGAGGTGGTCGTGTCGGTGTTCGTTCGGTCGTGCTGGGCCCCGAACGCACCGGTCGCGCCGGACGGCGCGCAGTCGGCCGCCAGCGTCTTCAGGTTCGTTCCCGCGTCCCTCAGCGCGGCCTTGAGCTCGGCCCCGGCGCTCGCCGGCAGCGCGTTGACGCCCGCCACGAACTGATCCGCCCCGGCCGCCGCGGTGTCGCACTGGCCTCGGTCGGCGGCGCCCTGCACGGCGTCCAGCTCGGCGACCAGGGCGCTTGCCTCGTCGGGCGGGATGCTGCCCTTGATCTCGCTCGAGCCGCAGCCGGCGCCGACGGTCACCATCGCCGCTACGGCGAGCAGGACGGCGAGCCGCTTCGGTTGGGGCATCGCGGCGAGTCTAGTGCGAGCGTCACCCGGCCCGGGCGATCGGCGGGGCCGCATTACTGGCCCACGTAGAGGCGTCGCGCCAGGTGGTCCGGAAGGTCGGTCGCTGCGATCGCCTCGGCCGCCCGGTCGATCTCGTATTCGACCCGGTGGTAGGTGGCCTGCCAGGGATCGGTGTCGAGCTCCAGCCAGGCGGCCCGCGGATCGCCGTCGCGCGGCTGGCCGACGCTTCCCGGGTTGAGCAGCCAGCGTCCGGTCGACAGGGGCAGGTGGGTGCCGTCGCCCGCCTGCGCCCCGCGCGCGGCGTCGGGCACGTCGATCGCTTCGCCTGGGACCTCGGGCGGCAGGTTGTCGTCGGACATGACGAAGAACAGCGCCACGTGCGAATGACCCACCACGCTCACGCGAGCAGCCTGGATGCCGATGCATTCGGCGGCCTGATCGGGCCACAGGACGTACTCCCACACAGGGTCGCGGGGTGAGGCGTGGTACAGCGCGACCTCGTGTGTCTCGTCCGCCGGCTCGAGGCCGGCGAGGAAGTCCAGCGTCGCCGGCTTCGCGGTCTCCCGCGTCCAGCGGACCGCCGCCGCCGCCGCAGGGGAGAACGAGGTCACGTCCAGCTCGTCCAGCACCGCCAAGTCGTGGTTGCCGACCAGGCACAGCCCGCATCGCTCCGCGACCAGAGTGGCGCATTCGTCGGGCTGGGCGCCGTACCCGACCACGTCGCCCAGGCACCAGAGATCGTCGACCCCGGTCGTCCCGATCTCCTCGAGAACCGCCTCGAGAGCGGGCAGGTTCGAGTGGATGTCGCTGATGATGGCGAGCCGCAAGCGGACTATCGTAGGCCCATGGCCAACCCCGATGGCAGGAGGCGGGCGTTGCGGGTTGGCATGGCGGCGGCGGCGATGGTCCTGGTGGCGGAGGGAGCCGTGTTCCTGCTCCGTCCGGGGGACCGACCGATCGACGCGGCGCCGGTTCCCGAGGGCCGTTTCTTCACCGCCGCCCAGATCGATCGCGGGCGCTCGTTCAGCGACGGCCAGCTGTGGCTCTTCGCCGCGACCCTCGGCGCCGAGGGAGTCGTGCTGGTAGCCCTGGCGCTGGGCAGGCCGGCGATCGTCCGTCGCCGTCTCGAGCGACTCGGGGCACGCCCGATGCTCGGCGCGGCCGCCGTCGGCGCGGGCCTCTCGGTCACGCTCGGGATCGCGACGCTGCCTGCCGCGGTGGCAGCGCACGAGCGTGCGGTCGGCTACGGGATCTCGACCCAGGGGCTGGGATCGTGGCTCGGCGACTTCGCGAGGTCGGCGGCGATCAGCGCTCTCCTGGCCGCCGCGGGCGCGGCGCTGCTGCTGGCGCTCCTCCGCCGGTTCAAGGGCCTTTGGTGGATTCCCGGGACGGTGGCCGTGGCGGCGATCGCCGTCGTCTTCGTCTGGCTGGCACCCGTGGTGCTGGCTCCGCTCTACAACCGGTTCACGCCGCTTCCGGCTGCCAGTCCGGCCCGCGCCGAGGTCCTGAGCCTGGCGAGGAGGGCGGGCGTTGACGTGGGCCAGGTCTATCGCGTCGACGCGAGCCGCCGGGTCCGATCCCTGAACGCGTACGTCGACGGGATCGGTTCGACCAGGCGAGTAGTCCTCTACGACAACCTCCTGCGCCGCGCAAACCGCCCCGAGCTTCGAAGCGTCGTCGCCCACGAGCTCGGCCACGTCAAGCACGACGATGTTCCGCGCGGCCTCGCCTACCTGATCATCGTCACCCCGCTCGGGCTGTTGTTCGCTGGGCTTGTGGGCGGCGCGCTATCGCGCCGAACCGGCGTCGATTCGCAAAGCCCGGCGGCGCTACCGGCCTATCTGCTGGGATTGGCGGTCGCCGCCCTGGTGCTGAACGTCCCGGGCAACCAGCTCTCACGCCAGGTCGAGGCCAGCGCCGACACCTTCGCCCTTCAACTGACACACGATCCGAATGCCCTGATCCAGGTCCAGCGCCGCCTCGCCCTGTCGAGCGTCGCCGACCCGGACCCGCCCGCGCTGGTGACATCCCTGATCGGAACCCACCCGTCGACGATCGACCGAATCGGCGCCGCCGTCGCCTACCGCCGCCAGCAGGCCGCAGCCAAGCACTGACCCCGACCCGCCCCCACGCCCACCAGCCGCCCCACGCCGGCGGTGGCGCGTTTCGGTCGGATAGCGGCAGGAAAGCGCCATCGCCGCGGGCGCGAGGTGGGGCCGACTACCCACGCCGATCCGCCCGCCACC
>JBOGZB010000072.1:0-5232 GCA_050697175.1 Solirubrobacterales bacterium
GCCGCGGTGCTCCAGCCTCTCGGCCTGGGCACGGTGCTGACCGACAGCGGGGCCTTCGCCGCCTCAGGGGTGCTGGGGGGCTTCGTTCCCTTCCTGAGCTTCGTGATCGGATACCTGGCGATCAGCATCGGACTGATGCAGCGCTCCACGCCAGCCGCGTAGTGGCTGATCGCTCGCGGGAGTGAGCTACACGCTGCCGTTCTGAGGCAGCCTTCCTTGCTCGCGAGATACTGCGCGGACGATGTCGCAGGAGAACGTGGAGACCCTTCGCCGGCTGATCGATCTGTGGGCGGAGGGCCCGACCGACGTCCCAACCGACCTGGTCGCGCCCGCGATCGAGTTCATCTCGCCGCTCACCGGGCTGCGGGGCCGACCATATCGGGGCTACGACGATGCCCGCGAGTGGTTGCGCGACGTCCGCGAGCAGTTCGAGACATGGGAGTACACGGTTGATGAGCTTCGAGAGATGGGTGATGCAGTCCTTGCTTTCGGCAACGTCCACATGAAGGGTCGCGGCAGCGGCCTCGTCCTCGATCAGGACGGGGCCTGGCTGGCCCACTTCGCGCCCGACGGCCGCATCAGCCGGATGCAGGTCTTCTTCGACCGTGACGAAGCCCTCGAAGCCGTGGGGTTGTGGGAGTAGGCGATGTCACATGGACGACTGCCTAAACCTAGGTTGCTCTAGCCGTCATTGGCCCACGAAAGCGTTACCTACGCCTCAGTTCACGCAGATGGCGTAGATGACCGGGTGAATCGACGGACCACCGTCGTTGCGGACCCCGGTCCGCCAGCCATCCGGCGTAGCCCCGTTTCCGACTGTTTGCCCCCCCTTGACGGGAAACGAGCTAGAGATGACGCCGTCAATCGAGGTCGCGTCCGAGATTGCGCCGCCCGAGACCGCGCGTTTGCCCGACGGGCAGTTCACGGTACCTGCGCCAAACGCGTCGTTCACACCCAGATCCTTGAAGCGCGTCACGATCCGCAGCCCGCTCGCTTTCGCAGGGCCGGTGAGCTTCTGGTCGATCTGCTTGTTGGCGATCTGCTTGATCACGTTCTGTTCCTGCTTAGTGAAGACGCCAGCGGCGACCGCGGTCCCCACCACCGACATGCTCAACGCCAGGATCGCGACGATCATCGCCGGAGATGGCCGTTTCATTTCTGCTCCTTCGTGAATGAATGGATTGGCTGATGTCGAGTAACTGGGCGCGCCGAGTGGGGGAAGGCTCCCACGCGGTGGTGGGTCGGGTCAATACCTAGAACCACTCACCCGACACCGAGCCGACACACCCAGAAGGGCGGCGGGGCTGAGGGGGTCGCTCCGTAGCGCCACCTCACAACCTATGGCCCCCGCCCTCGCATCAAACGGCTCCAACAAGCCAGAAATAGCAGTTTTCTGGCTAGATCCCGTAGATCTCGGCGGCCCGGGCCCGAAGCTGGCGCACGTACGGCCCGACCTCGATCGGCCCGCCGACCACCCGCTCGACGAGCTCGGCGGGCAACAGCTTGGCTCCCTCGCGGTAGATGCGCTCGCGCAGCCAGTCGCGAAGCGGCTCGAGCTCCCCGGCCGCGATCTGAGCATCCAGATCGGGAAGGTCGACCGCGACGGAATCCCAGATCTGCGCGGCGATCAGGTTGCCCAGCGAGTAGGTCGGGAAGTATCCGAACGCGCCACCCGCCCAGTGGACGTCTTGGAGCACGCCCCTCGCGTCGTCGGGAACCTCGAGCCCCAGGTACTCGCTGACCCGGGCGTTCCAGGCGTCGGGGAGCTCGGCGGGCTGGATCCGCCCCTCGAACAGCTCGACCTCGAGCTCGAAGCGAAGCACGACATGCAGGTTGTAGGTGACCTGGTCGGCCTCGACGCGGATCAACGAGGGCTCGATCCGGTTCGCCGCGCGGTAGAGGTCCGCCACATCGAACCCCGCGAAGTGGTCGGCGAACAGCTCTCTGAGGCGCGGCAAGAGGAGCTCGAGGTATGGGCGTCCCCTTGCGACCCAGTTCTCCCAGAGGCGGCTCTGGGACTCGTGGAACCCCAGCGATGGCGCGGCGCAGAGCGGAGTTCGGTCCAGCTCCTCGCCGAACCCGTTCTCGTACATCGCGTGACCGGCCTCGTGGACCACCGACCACAGCGCGGTCCCGATGTAGCCGGGGTCGAACCGCGTGGTGATCCGAAGGTCGCCAGGCGAAATCGCGGTCGCGAACGGGTGGACGGTCGGATCGAGACGCCATGCATCGGCCGCTAGCGGCAGGCCCCGGACCACGTCTCGGGCCAGGGTCTCTTGGCCGCCGAGGTCGAACTCGCCGTGTAGGCACGAGTCGTCGACCTGGTCGCGTGCGACGACCTCGGCGACGAGGGGGCGGACCGCATCGCGGAGTTCACCCAGGATCTCGGCGAGCCGCGAGGTCTTCATCCCGGGCTCGAAGTCGTCGAGGAGCGCGTCGTAGGGATGCTCGAAGCCCCCGAAGCCGTCGAAGCACTCGATGTAGCGCCTTCGAAGCTCGATGTTTCGCGCCAGACGGGGCAGAAAGCCCGCGAAGTCGGAGCGCTCCCGGGCGCCGACCCAGGCGTGCTCGGCCAACGACGCGCTTCGGGTCATCTCGCCTCGCAGCTCGGCGGGGACCCGGCGAGCCTTCTCCCAGTCGCGGCGAGTGACCCTGACGAGGCTTGCGTCGGTCGAGTCATACGGGAGACCGTCGATCTCTCCGGCCGCCGCCTCTATCAGGCCGCCGAGCTCGTCCGAGACGAGCTTCGCGTGGGCGATGCGAGCCAGGGTCGCGAGCTGCTCGGCTCGCGCCTCGGCGCCCGCGGCCGGCATCATCGTGCGCTGGTCCCAGTCCAGAAGGCCCTCGGCGCGGCCCAGGTCGCTGATCTCCGCGAGCGCCTCGCGCAGTTCCTCCAGCTTGGTCGGCATGGGCGCACGTTATCCCGCCCCGACCCCGGGCATCGAGCACTCGGGTCGCGATCGACGACCAACGCTCGCTCGATCCTCAGCTCAGAGGTGGAACCTCCGGTGGTCCTGTCGGTGGCGGAGATCGGCCGGCGGCGGTTCGGCGGCGGCTTGCCCGGGCGAGGGTGCCGTGCCCGAGCCGACGAACATCCACGTCAGGACCGTCCCGATCGCGACCAACCCCACCAGAACCCAGTTCGAGCGCCCCAGCGCGACCGCGGCGCTATGGCTCCTGAGCAGGCTCTGGAACACGGCTCCGGTCGCGGCGAGCGCCAGAGCGCCGGCGAGCACCCGGTCCATCGCCAGGACCCCCGACGCGATGCCCGTCTTCTCGGCCGGCATCGCGGCCATCGCGGCGCTCGACATCGGCGCGTAGACCAACCCGAGGGAGACCCCGAACAAGAGGTATCCCGGCAGGACCCGTGCGTACCCGGAGGTGTCGGAGATCTGGGTCAGGAAGATCAGGCCGGCGAGCCCGGACAGCATCCCGGCGGTCATCAGCGCACGGGCCCCGAAGCGAGTGATCAACCTCCCCGCGAGCGGGGAGATGACGATCATCGGCGCGGTGACCGGCAGGATCAGCAGCCCGGTCGCGGTGGCCGAGTGGCCGAGCGCCCCCTCGAGGTACTGGGGTTGGAAGAAGATCAGGCTCCAGTAGGCCCCCACCAACGCGAAGGCGGCCGCGCTGGCGCCGAAGTAGGGCCCGTTTCGAAACAGCGCGAACTCGACGATCGGCTGGACGACCCGGTGCTCGACCACCCAGAAGGCGACCAGCAGCGCCAGGCCGACCGCAAGCAATCCGAGGGTTCGAGCCGAGCCCATGCCCCACTCCGTGGATTCGACCAGCGGCAGGACCACCGCGACCAGGCCGGCGGCCAGGATCACCAGGCCGGCGAGGTCGAGCTGGTGAGTTGCGGTCTCGTCCCGCGTCTCGGTCACCACCCCGACCATCACGAGAGCCCCGAGCGCGAGCACCGGGACGTTGATCCAGAAGATCAGCCTCCAGTCGACGTCCACAAGCAGGCCGCCGATCAGCGGGCCGATCGCCAGCGCCAGGGCCGAGATCGCCGCCCAGATCCCGAGCGCTCGGGCCTGGCGCTCCGCCGGGAACGCGTCGCAGACGATCGACAGCGAGAGCGGCAGCATCGCGGCGGCGCCGATTCCCTGGACGACCCTCCCGGCGATGATCGCGCCCTCGCTCCACGCCGCCCCTGACAGCACCGAGCCGGCGGCGAAGACCACCAGGCCCAGCGTGAACACCGACCGGCGCCCGAACATGTCGCCGAGTCGTCCGCCGGTCACCACCAGCGCCGCGATCACCAGCAGGTAGCCGTTCATGACCCACTGCAGGCCGCTGGCCGACATGTCGAGGTCACGCCCGATCGATGGCAGCGCCAGCGCGACGATGGTCGAGTCGAGCATCAGCACGAACAACCCGGTGCAGGCGCCGCCCAGCGTCCACCAGGGACGGGCCGCCTCGCTGACCGGAAGCGTCACGCGAGGCGGTCGGGGGCCGATCTACTGAGGCTCGGGTGCCGAGGCGCCGGGCTCAGCCGGGGACGCCCCTTCGTCGGGGGCGTCCTCATGGTTGCCTCCCGGCTCCGGCGGGGCGTCGTCGGGGCCCGACGCCGGGCCCTCGCCGTCTCCCGCCTTGGCGGCCACGCCGACCGGCTCGCGCTTCTTGGCGGGCCGCTTTCTGGGCTTGACGAGCTTCAGCTTCAGCGGGCGCTCGTCGTCGTCGCCCGACGAATCGCGCTCGACCAGGACGGTCGTGCCGGGGACGATGTCGCCGTGTCGCAGCACCTCGTCGGCGAGCGGGTCCTCGATGTAGCGCTGGATCGCGCGGCGCAGCGGCCTCGCTCCCATCGCCGGGTCCCATCCGCGGTCGACCAGCAGCTCCTTGGCGCCCTCGTCGAGCTCGAGCTGGAGCTCGTGCTCTGCGACCTGCGCCCTGACCCGGCCGATCATCAGGTCGATGATCACCTTGATCTCCTCGCGGCTCAGCTTGTGGAAGACGATCACCTCGTCGATCCGGTTCAGGAACTCGGGCCGGAACACCTTCTTCAGGTCGCCCATGATCCGATCCTTCATCTCCTCGTACGAGGTGCCCGTCTCGTCGTCGGACGTGCCGAATCCGAACGAGATGTTTCGGGCGATGTCCTTGGCCCCGATGTTCGAAGTCATGATCACGATCGCGTTGCGGAAGTCCACGGTGCGGCCCTGCGCGTCGGTCAGCCGGCCGTCCTCCAGGATCTGGAGCAGGATGTTGAACACGTCGGGGTGGGCC